>JAYVSP010000665.1:0-9453 GCA_043775215.1 Planctomyces sp.
ATCAGTTTGTCGCGGACAGCCTGCTTGGCATAGGCGGCGTGCGCACCCAGGTTCGGTACGCGGTCAATTACATCGGCGACGAGGTGGAAGCGGTCCAGGTCGTTGAGCACGCACATGTCGAAGGGGGTTGTGGTCGTGCCCTCTTCCTTGAAGCCACGTACGTGCAGGTTCATATGATTCGTGCGGCGGTAAGTCAGCCGATGAATCAGCACAGGGTAACCGTGGAAGGCGAAGATAATTGGCTTGTCCGTCGTGAACAGCGAGTCGAAGTCCCGGTCGCTCAAGCCGTGCGGGTGCTCGCTCGTCGGCTGGAGCTTCATGAGGTTGACCACATTGATCACGCGAATCTTCAGGTCCGGGAAAAACTTTCGCAGCAGTTCGACGGCGGCGAGAGTCTCCAGGGTCGGCACGTCGCCGCAGCAGGCCAGGACCAAGTCGGGCTCGCCCCCCTGATCGTTCGAGGCCCACTCCCAGATGCCGATGCCAGCCGTGCAGTGCTTGACCGCCTGGTCCATGTTCAACCACTGCGGGGCCGACTGTTTGCCCGCCACGACCACGTTGACGTAGTTGCGGCTGCGCAGGCAGTGGTCGGTTACGGACAACAGCGTGTTAGCGTCCGGCGGTAAGTACACGCGAATGACCTCCGCCTTCTTGTTCACTACATGGTCAATAAAGCCGGGGTCTTGATGACTGAAGCCGTTGTGATCCTGCCGCCAGACGTGCGACGACAACAGGTAATTAAACGAGGCGATCGGTCGCCGCCAGGGGATATGGTTGCACACCTTGAGCCACTTGGCGTGCTGGTTGAACATCGAGTCAATAATGTGGATGAACGCCTCGTAGCAACTGAAGAAGCCGTGCCGTCCCGTCAGCAAGTAACCCTCCAGCCAGCCCTGGCACTGGTGCTCGGAGAGGACTTCCATCACGCGGCCGTCTGGCGACAGGTGGTCGTCCTCCGGGTAGATGTCAGCCATGAAGCAACGATTGGTCACCTCCAGAATGTCCTGCCAGCGGTTGGAGTTATTTTCGTCGGGGCTGAAGACGCGGAAGTTCTGGCTGTCGAGGTTGAGCTTCATCACGTCTCGCAGAAATGTCCCCTGCACCCGAGTCGCTTCCGCCGTGGTCGCTCCGGGACTGGGCACGTCCACGGCATACTTACGGAAGTCGGGCAGACGGAGATCCTTGAGCAGCAGCCCACCGTTGGCGTGCGGGTTGGCGCTCATTCGCCGCTCGCCCCTAGGTGCCAGTTCGGTCAGCTCCGGCTGAAGTTTGCCGGCCGCATCGAACAGTTCTTCCGGGCGGTAACTCTTCATCCACTGTTCAAGAATCGCAACGTGGCCCGGCTTGTCCACGTCACCCATCGGCACCTGATGACTGCGCCAGTAGTCCTCACACTTCTTGCCGTCGATCTCCGCCGGGCAGGTCCAGCCCTTGGGCGTGCGGAAGATGATCATCGGCCAAGCTGGCCGCTTCACTGCTGAGTTTGGCGAGCCAGCAGTACGCGCCTCGACCCAGATCTGCTTGATCTCGGCGATCACCTGGTCGAGGGTGGTGGCCAATGCGTGATGCATCATCTCCGGTTCGTGGCCCTCGACGAAGTAGGGTTTGTAGCCGTAGCCCTCGAAGAGTTTCTGTAGCTCATCCTTCGGAATGCGGGCCAGGAAACAGGGGTTGGCGATCTTGTAGCCGTTGAGGTGCAGGATGGGCAGCACACAGCCATCGCGCACGGGATTGAGGAATTTGTTGCCGTGCCAACCGGTGGCGAGCGGACCAGTTTCCGCCTCGCCATCGCCAACGACGCAGGCCACGATCAGGTCGGGATTGTCAAAGGCCGCGCCGAAGGCATGTGACAGAGCGTAACCCAGCTCGCCCCCTTCGTGGATCGAGCCGGGCGTCTCCGGAGCGACGTGGCTGGGAATGCCGCCTGGGAAGCTGAACTGCTTGAACAGATTCTGCATTCCATCCTCGTCCTGGCTGATGTTCGGGTACACCTCGCTGTAGGTTCCCTCCAGATACGCGAGGGCCACGAGCGAAGGACCGCCGTGACCGGGGCCAGTGATGTAGAGCATGTTCAAGTCATCGCGCTGAATCACCCGGTTCAGATGGACGTAAAGAAAGTTCAGGCCAGGCGAGGTGCCCCAGTGGCCCAGGAGTCGCGGCTTGACGTGCTCCCGCTTCAGCGGCTCGCGCAGCAATGGGTTGTCGAGCAGATAGATCTGTCCGACAGAGAGATAGTTGGACGCTCGCCAGTAGGCGTCCAATTTTCGCAGCAGATCGGCGGTGAGAGAGGTCGTCATTATTTGGTTGTCCTTCCTGATGAGAACGAGAATCGTTGGATCACCTTGACCAACTCCACCACAGCCACGGGCAACAGCGAACAGCCCGCGATCACGCCCAAATCGACAAGCGATGGCGGGGCCGTATGGAGCACCTTCTGCAACAGCGGCACGTAGACCGCTGCGGCTTGGAGGACTAGACACATCGCCACGGCCGCCCACAGCCAACCGTTCGTGAACAGTCGATCGGTGAACGCTGACCGTCGCTGAGAGCGTGCATTGAAGGCGTGAAAGACCTGTGCCAGTGCCAGAGTCATGAACGCCATTGTGGTCGCTGCGCGCAAGCCATCGCCCTCGGTCCCGTGCCAGTGCATACCGATGCCGAACGCGAGCAGCGTGACTCCGGTCAGTAGCAGTCCTTGCCAGACCACCAGACCGACGAAACTCGGCGTGAGAAGTGACTCTTGCGGGTCGCGCGGCGGGCGTTTCATCACATCCGGCGCGGACGGCTCCAGCGCGAGAGCAAAGGCGGGAAAGATGTCGGTGATCAGGTTCAGCCACAGAATCTGGAGCGCCACCAGCGGCAGCGGCCAGCCGATCATGAGGGCCAGAAACACCGTCATGATTTCTGAAAAGTTGCACGACAGCAGGTAATGTAGAAACCGCAGAATGTTTCCGTAAATGATCCGCCCCTGCTCGACGGCACCGACAATGCTTGCGAAGTTATCATCGGTGATGACCATGTCGGCGTTTTCCTTGGCGACCTCGGTCCCCTTGATCCCCATCGCGATGCCGATGTCCGCCTGCTTCAGTGCGGGAGCGTCGTTCACACCATCGCCCGTCATCGCGACGACGTGTCCCTGTTGCTGCAATGCCTCCACAATTTGCAGTTTGTTTTCGGGTGAGACACGAGCAAACACGGCTGCGTCGGCCACGGCCAGTTTCCAGCCGGCGGCGTCCAGGCCGATCAGCTCGCGACCGTGGACGGTGCGTAACGGCCGCTCATCCAGATCGTGGTCGATGCCTAGTTGCCGAGCGATCTCGGCGGCCGTCGCCTGTTGGTCGCCGGTGATCATCACGGTCCGAATTCCAGCCGTGCGACAAGTGGCGATGGCGGACTTGGCTTCGTCGCGCAGCGGGTCGCTCATGCCGACCAGCCCCACGAAAGTCAGTTCCCGCGCGAGATCCTCTTCGCTGTAACCCTCTGGCAAGTCGCGATAGCCCAAGCCCAGCACGCGCAGCGCGGCACCCGCCAACTCCTCGTTCGTCTGCTCCCAGAGTTTGCGTTCTTCCGGCGTGAGCGGCGCGGCTCCGGCGGCTCGAACCTGAGCAGTACTCGCCGCGAGCATCGTCCCTGGCGAGCCTTTCACGAACGCGATCGTCCGACCTTGCGGGGTCCGATGGACGGTGACCATCCGCTTGCTGGCGCTGTCGAACGGCACCTCGCTGAGGCGCGCAAACTCTGCGGACATCGCGGCGAGTTTCATCCCGGCCTTCTCAGCCACGACGATCAAAGCCGCTTCGGTCGGATCGCCCAGCACTGTGTCAACGCCGTCTTTGCGATCGACTTTGGCATCGTTGCACAAGGCCCCGATGCGCAGTGCCAACGCGAGTCGTTCGTCAGTGATTGGGTCCAGTTGCCGATCGCCCATTTGAAACTTGCCGACCGGCTCGTACCCCGCACCGGTCACATCCACACGACTTTGGTCCAACGCATAGACGCACACCGTCATCTCATTCCTGGTCAGCGTCCCGGTCTTATCGGTGCAGATGACGGTGACCGCGCCGAGCGTCTCAACCGCCGGAAGCCGCCGCACGAGCGTGCGCATCCGGGCCATGCGCTGCATCCCCAGCGCCAGCGTCATCGTGGTCACGGCGGGCAACCCCTCGGGGACAGCGGCAATGGCCAGAGAGAGTCCGATCTCCAGCATGTGCCAGAAGTCGGTCGTGCCGCGTAGCCAGCCCGCCCCGACGATGACGGCGCACAATGTCAACACAATCACGATCAGCAGCCGACCGAGCCGAGCCAGTTTTTGTTCCAGCGGAGTGGCACGCGTGACCGCTTCGTCGATCAGGCTGCCGATCTTGCCCACCTCGGTTTGCGCGCCGGTGGCCGTCACCAGCAACCGGCCGCGTCCGTCCGTGATGCTCGTTCCCAGGAAGGCCATGTTGAGCCGATCGCCGAGCGACGCGTCTTTGTCGTCCAGCACATCGGACGTCTTGGTGACTGCGAGCGATTCGCCTGTCAGTGCCGCTTCCTCAATTTGCAGCCGCGCGCTTTCGACGATCCGGCCATCGGCGGGTACTCGTGCCCCGGCGGCGAGGACCACCACATCGCCCGGCACCAGATCAGCCGCCGGGATCTCGCCCTCGGTCCCGTCCCGAATCACATGCGCGACTGGCACCGCCTGTTTTTGCAGTGCGGACAACGCACGTTGAGCCTTCCATTCCGTAAAGAAGCCGATGGCCGCGTTGAGGACAAGGACCACCAGAATCGCGGCAGCCTCGATGGTCTCGCCCATGACCACAGCGATCACCGTGGCCGCCACGAGCAGCGCGACGATGAGGCTGCGGAACTGTGCCAGCAAGATGCTCAGTGCCGAACGCTCCCGCGCCTGCGACAACGAATTGGGGCCGTACTGCGCGAGTCTGCGAGTCACCTCCGACTGACTCAGACCGCGCTCGCCATCAGCCTGCAACCGCTCGAACGCCTCGGCCAACGACAGCGTGTGCCAAGCTTCCGCCGCTGACGGAGAACCACGCTCCCGACTCGAACGTCCATCAACAGTTTGTTTGATCAGTGGCGGATTGATTGTCACAAAGTTTCCTGTTCCAGAAGGGGCCGATGTTCCTTCGATCAGCGACGCTACGCGGGCGTGACAGGCAACAAAAAAGCCGACGTGGCAAAACACCGTGAAGTGTTTCAGCACGTCGGCTTACTCGATAACAAGCCCACTGGCACAGCCAGCTTGCCCTTTACTTAGTCGTCCGGCGAATTCGATCTGTTCCTGCGGCAAGCTGTCCAGTTGAGACCCCTTACCGGAGACTCGAGCATACCACGTTCGCGGTCCAGTGCATACCGTGCAGCGTCATTGGTGCGGCTTTGGCTGTCTGGATTCCGATAGCGCTGCTCGTTCAAGCCGCATTTGCATCGGCTGGGACGTTTGCCGTCCGTGCCGCAATGCCACAGTCACTGCGCTGCTCACTCCGCCCGCCGCATTGATTTCCCTCGTGATCGTGATCGTCACGTTAATCTTGTTCCTCGTCTCCTCGTCTTACTCGGAGGGTTTGGAGCGCACGCAGGGGGAGCCCCTCTGGTGAAGGCTGCCGTCCGAGTCATTTTTTGGGGAGCATTCGCGATGAGATTAACGGCAGGAGCTCCTCCAAAGTTAGCTTGGCGGCGGAGCCAGAGCATGCCTCATCAGCACTTTCAGCGTCTCCACAGACACGCCGTGATGGATCATCCGCTGAAGACGGCTCAACATTTTGTTTCCGGCGGCCTATGAAAGAGATTCTGGATGCACTGCATTCAATCACAATTCGCGATTTTTGAATCCTTTAAACGCAAAACAGCCCTGTAGCTTTCACCACAGGGCTATTGCATTCAAATCGATAAACCCAGTCAAACTACTTCGCGATCACGCGAGCCATTTCGAGGACCTTGTTCGAGTAACCCCACTCGTTGTCATACCATGAGACGAGCTTAACGAAGGTTCCGTCGAGTGCGATGCCCGCTTCGGCGTCAAACACGCTCGTGCAGACTTCGCCAATGAAATCGGTTGAGACGACCTTTTCTGTTGTGTAGGCCATAACGCCCTTCATCGGGCCATCGGCAGCTGCCTTCACGGCCGCACAGATTTCTTCATAAGTGGCAGACTTGTTCAATTCGACAGTCAGGTCCACAACCGAAACGTCTGATGTTGGCACGCGGAATGCCATGCCGGTCAGCTTCTTGTTCAGTTCTGGAATTACCTTTCCAACGGCCTTCGCGGCACCAGTGGAAGAAGGAATAATGTTTTCCAGAATGCCACGACCACCACGCCAATCCTTGGAGCTAGGCCCGTCGACAGTCTTCTGAGTTGCCGTCGCTGCGTGAACGGTCGTCATCAGACCACGCTTGATACCGAATGAGTCGTTGATAACCTTGGCAAGCGGAGCCAGGCAGTTGGTGGTGCAACTGGCGTTGCTGATGATCGCCTGGCCAGCATAACTCAGATGGTTCACGCCGTAGACGAACATTGGAGTGTCGTCCTTGGACGGTGCTGACAAAATGACCTTCTTCGCGCCAGCGGCGAGGTGTGCCTTGGCGGTGGCTTCGTCGAGGAACAGGCCGGTCGATTCCACGACAATGTCTGCGCCGACTTCGTCCCACTTCAGGGTCGAAGGATCTTTTACTGCGGTCAGTCGGATCTTCTTGCCATTAACGATCAGGTTGGTGCCTTCTGTGGACACTTCGCCTTTGAAGCGACCGTGGACTGAGTCAAACTTCAGCATGTAGGCCAGGTATTCTGGCTCAAGCAGGTCGTTGATGCCTACAACTTCGATGTCCTGTGAAAAGTTCTGGATGGCCGCGCGAAACACCATGCGTCCAATGCGTCCGAATCCGTTAATACCGAGTTTAATCATGGAAATGCCGTGTTCTGATGTGACTTGTGACTGAAAGGTACCGAGCCCCGAATTTTAACGGCCCCTTCTTCCAGCGCCAATCGTTGCTGACAGGGGCACGTCGAGGCTCTCGAAAATGCGGTGTCGCGGCATATTTTCGCATGCCTGCGGGGTTTTCGCCGCGGTCCACACCTTGTCCATCGAGGCGCGATGTTTGGAGGCAGCACCGCGGGAAAGCTGTGATTTTCGAACCCCACCGCCGGTCAGCCGGTCAGACAGTATCAACAGGTCGATCCAGCCACGCCGAGATTGCCATGTCGATTAATTCGACGGCCTGCGGCCATTGCGATGAGTCCGTGTCGAACGGAATTGACAAAGGCTCAACAGAGGCAGCAGCCTGAACAGAGGCCTCGGTCTCTGAAGGATGGTCGGCTCGCTGTGATTCCGCTGCCGTAGCATGCCGATCTCCAGCAGCGCGAGAAATCGCCACTTCAGACGCTGTGGATGTCGAATCGAGCAATGCGAACAGAAGTTGAGGAATCTCTGTCTGATCTTCCAGAGTCGCATCCGTCCTGGTGATCGTGAATGTCACCGGAACACTCCACGTGGACATCACACCCGAAGCAGCGACCGCTCGAACCCAAACGCGATAAGTTCCGCTCGCAAGAGCCACCGCGGGAGTGAACGAATTCGTCAGCACATCCTTTTTATTAATGATGGCTGTCCCAACATCCACACGATGCAGAAGGAATTCGTAACGAACGGCTCCTTCCACAGCCTGCCAGGTGAAGTTTGGCATCGTGTTGCTGGATGTGCCAGTAGGCGTCAGCACTGTGGTCTGGCCGCCGGCAACAAAAGTTGTCGGGGCACTCCAAAGGGTATAAACGCCTTGAGCGCTCTTCGCTCGAACCCACCATCGGTACTGTTCTCCACTGAAGAGCACTGTCCCGGGAGTCCAGGACGTTCCCCCAACAGAATTCGAAAGTACGATCGCTCCGGTTTTGACATTCTTCATCTGAAACTCATAACTCGTCGCCCCCAGAACGCTGCTCCAGGAATACGTACTGGTCAGCAACGTGGGAGTCGTTGGCGAAGAGATCGGGGCCGGAGCAATCTGAATATCGACAGGGAGCGACCAGCCAACCGTTTTTGAACCCGAAATCGCTGCGACCCAGACGCGATAGACGCCGATCGGCAGCGACGATGAGGGAGTGAAACTGGTCTGGGTCAGTCCTTCCTGAAGGATTACCGGACTTTTGCCAGTGGACAAATTCGAAATCCACACTTTGTAACTTTCGGCGCCGAGTACCGGAGCCCACGTCACCGTTGGTCTCGCTGTGGGTTGCATCTTTGTCATCGGCGTGATTGTGGTTTTTGCGCCCACCGAGAACTGGCGAACGGGCGACCACGACGAGACTGCATTGTTACTGCCGAGCGATCGTACCCAGACGGAATAGTTGCCGATGCCAAAATCCATGTTGGGAGTGTAGGACGTGTCGTTCACCGTGGTGCGATGAAACTCAGTCTGAGGCAGATAATTATGGCTGCGAACCCAGATTTCGTAATTCACAGCCTGTGGAGCGTTCGTCCATGAAAACGTCACTCGATGTGTTCCTGTAACGTTCACCAGTGCTGATGCGGCAGGGGAAAGAACGGTTGGAGCAGCCAGCCCGATGGCGACTCTGTGATCTTCGACTTCTCCATCGGGAGCGTCGCCCGTTGGCGACAACCCACCGGCCGAACTAATCCGAAATCTTGCGAACGTGGTGCCAAGGATGGCATCATCGGGGACGCTGAAAGTCAAACGCTGGTCAGTATTATTGAGGACAGTCACACTGTCGAAGATCTGCTCTCCTGTGTCGTTCCAGTCACCATCGGCATTGAAGTCAACCCACGCGTCCAGCTTCGTGCCGAGCGCAGCATTTCGCACTTTGACAACGACGCCCGCATCAGGGCGGCCTGCATTGACAACACCAAAAACAACTCCATCATCTTCCGAACCATCGGCATCGGATTCCGCAGAGTGCATACCGTCGGCTTCTGAATCGACTGTCAGGCCAAGCTTCGGACCTGTGACTGTGTGTCGGGCTCCGTCTTCGGTCAGGGTCACAGGATAGTTAATGGGAGCGTCACCAAAATCACTTGTCAGCAGCACTCGAGCCTCGAGAGCATCGATGGCGCTGATTTCAAGCCGAGACAGCCCCGATTTTCTGTTTCTGGTGCGGGATTGTTTCAGCTCAAGTGCCTTTGTTCGCAGCATTGAAATGCAATGTACAAAGAAAGTGTTCTGATTCATCGCCGATTCCTGACCTTCCCTGAGACTTGTTTTCGAATCCTGCACTTCTAATTCCGCCAACGGTTCCCGCATCCTGCAGAATTCGAGCAAAGACAAGACTGTTCGATTCCGAGCATCCACTTGGGTTGCCCGATGGTGTTTAACTCCCGCCACGCCGATGATCGCGACCATTCGATCATCCAGAATTCTCTGTCGAAGCTGAGATGGAAGCTTCAGTGATCGTTCAACCGAAGCCCGTCAACTTCCTGCCGTCGTCAAAACGGGCAGCTCTTTGAT
>JAYVSP010000666.1:0-5472 GCA_043775215.1 Planctomyces sp.
CTGACCGAAGGGTCCACCGACCAGGGTGTGGAGGTCTTGCTCCCATCCGTGTGGCCTTCTTATCCGTGTGGGTCGGCGTTCTTTGAGATCGGTCAAGCCCTGGCAACGCAGTCCCACACGGATAAGAAGGCCACACGGATGGGAACAACTCAAGTCCCAGAACAACTCTATTTTTACCTGATTCCTCTCGCCCGCGAAAACTTGACTCAACTGCAACAACTTTCGGAAGCAGAGGAGTCCAGAGAATATAAGCCCGACGCACAAGCGAGTGCATTCATTCGCCATGCAAAAAATGCACTCTCTTGCGCGTCGGGCTTATATTCTTGCCGATCTCGCGATCACAACGGATGATCGAGGATTGAATCCCTGAATCGTTATTTGTTTCTGGAAGACAACGACGGTGAGATGCTCATATCCCCAGTCTGTCAGTCGGCTGTTTGTGTACAATGTGCTGAGTATCGCGATCAAGCCGTTCTCCGCGACCCATTCTTAGACAGATGTTCAGATTATGTCGTCAAACACTCCGCTCACTGGCCGGCGCATTTTGATCTTTGTGGAAGACCTCTACGAAGACTTGGAACTGTGGTATCCGAAGCTGAGATTGATCGAAGCGGGTGCCGATGTGACGATCGCCGGCCCGAAGGCAGGGCAGCGTTACGTGGGCAAGAACGGCTATCCGTGCGTTGCCGATGCGGCGATCACCGAGATGGAATCGTCGGACTTTCATGGCGTGATCTGTGCCGGTGGCTGGATGCCAGACAAGCTGCGGCGCGATCCGAAAGTCTTGCAGTTGATCCGCGAATTCTCGGCCGCGGGCAAGTTGGTCGCCGCGATTTGCCACGGCGGCTGGATGCCGATCTCGGCGGGCGTTTACCGAGGTGTTCAAGTCACTGGCTCCCCAGGCATCAAGGACGACCTGATCAACGCCGGAGCCATCTGGTCCGACTTGCCAGTCGTCGTCGATCGACACTTCGTCTCCAGCCGCAAACCGGACGACTTACCCGATTTTTGCCGCAGCCTGTTGGAAGTGCTCATTTCGGCGGTCCGGCCTTGAGTGCGACGGGGCTGTCGGGCAGGACTTGGGCAATGCCGGTGGCTTCGACTCGCAGAGTGATGTTGGGAATGTCGCGTGCGGCGGCTTCCGCTCCGGCCGTGACGAGCAACTCAAACTGTTCTTTGTCGGCGGGGACAGTGATTTTCGGAGCGATATATCCGGCCGGAAGTCCTTGCAACGTGACGTCGATGGCTCCCGCGAACGGGGCTGTCCGTTTTACAGTGCCGGCAATTTTGTTGGGTTGGCCGCCGACCAGAGTCAGCGAGGCGGCGTCGAGCGTCACGGCGGCCGCATTCTGAACCGACAAGAGAAACGGAGCGGAGAAGACCTGGCCCAGCACATGCGAGGAGTACGCGTGCGGCAGGATTTCCGCTTTCGCCACGAATTGGATCGTGGGCTGAGCGACATCCAGTGGCACGTTCAGTCGCAGGACTCCGGCCGGAGCACCGGCGGCCAGCGTTTGATTCGGCATCGCCGCGATGAGTGGCTTCAGCGCTGAGTTCGGATTCGGGTCAGCCGGATTGACCTTGCGTGGTTCTTCGTTCGAGAGAACTCGCAACAGAACCGGTAAGGTGGCTCCCGGCGCATCGGGCGAACGTTCGACAGCGATGGCGATTTCGGCGGGCAAGCCGCGAAACAACGTGGGCGGTGGTTGTAGGCCGATCAGCTTCAGAGGCGATGAACCGTTGATGACAATCGGCAACAGCTCTTGATGACTGACGAGGTGCCCGCCGTTCGACGGGTTGATCGTGACAACTCGCAATGGCGGAGTGAGGTCAGTCGATTCGCCGATCAGCCGCACCGTTCGCAAACCGGTGGCTAGCGCCATTCCGCTCACACCGGATGCGGCTCCGGCGTAAGACAGCGTGACGAAGTATTTGCCGTTGCCGGCTTGTGGTGGCAATTGTTCGGGAGTCACCTTCACACCATCATCGCCGAGAGTTTTGAGGGCGATCGGTCCGGCGTATCCGTTGCGTGTCAGTTGCACTTCCACGACCGACGTTCCATTCGCCGCGAGTGTCACAGCGGGAGTGCTCGTGGTCAGTTGGAAGCTCGGCTGTCCCGCGGGCACGATGCGCAGGCGATAGACGAAGTGTGTGCCTCCGTGGCCGAACAGGTCTTTGACGTGAATCTGGATTTGGTTCATCCCGGCCGGCACAGCGAAGTCCAATCCGGGGTCGCGCGTACCGGGTCGGTCAGTACCGCCGGCCAGTCCGTTCCCTTGCGGATGCCCGGCCACCAGCAGTTGCGGCGTCAGCGGCGAGCCGATCGCTTGCGCCTCGGCAATGAAGTTGAGCGTCATGCCGGGCGTCACGTTGAGCACGAACTTGTCCTGCTCTCCCGATGTGAGGATGCGACCGTTGATGCCCACCGGCACGTGTTTGGCTTGAGCGAACGTGGCATCGACCGTTTGGAGTTGTCCGTCGGCCGGCGGCGTTTCGAGAACCTCAACCGCATTGCTGAGCCGCAGCAACGGCAGCGGGCCGGTCACTCCGAGGTCGGCCGGCACACGCGCCAACTTCGTCAGCGCGACGTCTCCAGGAACTGGCGAAACATTGACAGACGGAGCCGTGGCGGCGGTGCCGATTAACTGGACCGGCACATTCTCCGCCGAGCGAGCGATCATCGCCGGGAAGACGGCGTCGGCAAGTTGCAGGTCGCCCAGCTTCAAACGGAACGGGCTGTTGCCGGGTGCTCGATATTGCAGGTCGTGCAGTTCGATGAAATAGATGCCGTCGGCCGGCAACTTCATGTCGACACGGGCGTCGCCGCTGAGACTCGGTCCGTCCCAGACAATCTTCACCGGTCGGCCGCGCGCAGTCTTCAGTTCGAGCACCGGGTTCATCTCGATCGTCGCTCCGAGCCGCCGCGATTCGACGTCCGCAACGAATCGCTGTCCGGCTTGCCCCGCGAAGAAAACGCGAACGATCTGTGCTCCGCCGATCACTCCCGACACAGCGGCAGGCAATGCAACCGGACTCTCTGGCGAACTGTCGCGGAGCGCGGATTGCGGCAAGTCATCGATCACGATGCTGAGCGCACTGCTGACTCCGCCCGAAGTGACAAGTCGTACCGGATACATTCCCGGTGGCGCATCGGCAGGAACCGTGACCTGCATGTTGAGCTGATTCGGATTCGATCCCGGTTGCACGACGGCCGCTAGTTCCAGTTCCGGGACATGCAGCTTCGCGGAATCGGGCGCGAGGTTCTGTCCGAAGAGCGACAGCGTCGCCGCTTGACCGCGCTGGATGCCATAAACCGAGAGTCTCTGCAACAGCGGCGCAGGCGCGGCGGCGGGCGGCGGTTGCTGCTCTTGCTGAGCCAGTTGTTCGGCATTCGGCCCGGCGACTTCAATGAACAACTTCGCGACTTCAGCGGCCGACAACGCCTTTGCGAAGATCGAGAACTCATCGATCAACACGCTCATGTGTTCGATCGATGCATGACTGCTCCCGATCGTCAACGGCGTGTCGTTGAGAAGTTTTCCCACTTGCACGTCCATAAACCACGCATCGTTCTCGACGATCCGCCCGTTCTGGACCGCATTGGTCGGCTTGACGGGCTTGCCGTTGAGAAACAACGCGACGCGGACGTCGTCCTTGTCGGTGTCGGCATCAGGCTCGGGTGCGTCACCGACCTCAATGACCATCGTGAGGTAATTCAATCGCCGTGAACTGAGCGTCCCTTTCACGCTGAAATTCGCAACTCGATAGCCCACCGTGTCGTTGAAATAGACCTGCAAGACATCGGTCGATGCTTGATAGTTGATGCCATAATTCGTCGGTGCTCCGCCCGGTTCGAGCCGCTTGGCGAAGAGTCCGCGGAAGACGGCGTCCGTCGGCTCATGGAGATTCAATGCAAAGCAACTGATGGTCACCGCGTCCGGCCGATCGACTTCCGGGCTTTCGCCGAATTGGACGAACTGCTTGCGGTTGGCGTCCAGCAACAAAGCCTTCTTGCCCGACTGATTCCAAAATGGACTGGCGACTCGCACCGGATCATTGACCAGCGTCCCATGATCAGGATGCTGCGACGCTTTCGCCGTATCGAGCGCCGGGCCGGCGTCTTCATCAAAGCTCAGATGCACAACTGCTTGGCTGAGAATTGAATCTTGCGCAGCGAGCGGAGCAGCGGCCAAAGCCACGAGGCAGAAACCAATCAGTTGGAATTGCAATCGCATCGGTGAGACTCCTGGAAGGAAGCGGAGCCTCATCGTAGCTACCACGCCGACTGTGACGAAGTCTCAGGCGGGCATCCGTTGCCTTATTGCCGGGGTTTCCAAAGCGATGATGCCATTGTCTGTAGAACACCCTCAATCCCTCGGACTTGAGCTTCCCGCACGATCTCTCCGTCGGGATCTAAGACGAGCGTACCATCCGCCGCATGATGTGTGGCTGCTGCCGGCACGACCTTGCGGCCGGAGTAAGCATCCGCCATCAAGCCGGACTTCAACTGTAAGCCCACGATCACTCCGTCAGAATCACAAAAGTAAAAATCGGAAACGGTGCCCACTTCATGGTGGTCCACGGCAACGACGTGAGTGCCTCGCAACTTGCCGGCGCGATGTTCAAAACATGCCAGCGGGAATCCACAGTTGCGGCCCTTAGCCGCAGCCGACGGCAGGATCATGAAGCCCCATTTGGTGATCCCCAAGGGCAACAATATGCACTCATGCTCCGGCGTTTCCGCGAGTACTGAGACGACACGCTGATCGGAGTCATCAAGGATCAATTCCTTAACCCACGCAATCAACTCGTCTGTGTCGGATGCGCCGATGGGCATTCCAATCACCGATTTGGCTTTGCAGAGACACATTGGAAATCCCTCCTGGCGTCTGTGATCTGAACTGTGATGTTGGTGAAGATTCAGCAAGGCCAGTGCCAACTTGGCAACGAATCGTGGTGAGACAAGCCGGTCGATCGGCGACAAATTGTCGCGTCGGCCTAACTTTGCGACTTGTCGAGTCTTGTGAAGTTCGCAATCCTCTCGGCGGAAGGTGACGAAGATGCCCGGATGGTTGTAGTGCGCACATCGCCGTCGCAACGAGCCCGGATCGGCAGCTCATTGAGCAGTGAGGCTGATGAGAGATCGCAGGATTCCCTCGGGGGTTCAGAGGGCGAAAGATCGAGCACGAACGCTGCCGCGATGACACACTCTCGCCCGCGACCTCTGCGGCACGCTCGACCTAAAAACTTGCCACTGAAAACCCGGAAGACTCAAAAAGTAGGTAGTAGGTCGCCCGGTTACAGAAGTCCAACATCGCAGCGACGCAGATTTGCCGCCAACTCCCGGTTCGAGACGCTCGGTCGCCCGGCTACAGAAGTCCAACATCGCAGCGACGTCTTGTTCCCATGGGTGTGCCCACAAATCCTGGCAGCCCACACTAACCCGAAGCGCCAGCGAGGGCGGGCGCTCGA
>JAYVSP010000667.1:0-4539 GCA_043775215.1 Planctomyces sp.
TTTCCCCGCGATCGGCTACGCATTGGGAATCTCAGTTGCGGAGCAACTGAGCTACGTAACTCTATAGCGCGGCGAAGCCGCAAAAGTGTGGCAAGAAAACAACGCCTTCGGCCTTAATGATATAACTGTCGTAGCCGAAGTCGCCAGACTTCGGATCTGAACTCTGGCGAGTTCAGCTACATCGGCCCGACCCCTACCGTCCCGACCCTTTCCATCCAAGGTCAATGAATCTCAGTCGCGGAGCGACTGAGCTACGTCGTTAAAGGCTGATGCTCTCGACTTGGCGGGTCAAGGCATTTTGGCAGTGAGAAGTAGAACGTCGCTCCGCGGTCAAGCTCTCCTTCGGCCCAGGTTCGGCCGCCGTGCAGTTGGATGATCCGCTGCACGTTGGCCAGGCCGATGCCGATCCCCTCGAAGTCTTCGGCCCGATGCAGTCGTTGAAAGACTCCAAACAATTTTTCCATGTACCGCATGTCGAATCCGACGCCATTATCGCGAACGAAGAACACTGTTTCCTCTTTGGCGGCGATGCTGCTGACTTCGATTTCGGCTGCGGGACGGGGGCGGGTGTACTTCACCGCGTTGGATAGCAAGTTTTGCAGCACCAGTCGCAGCATTGTTGGGTCGCCTTCGACGCTGGGCAGATCTGCGATCTTCCATTGAATCACCCGCTCTCCGGTCTCCGTGGCCAACAGGTGTCGCATGTCGGCTACTAGCCGGTTCATGTCGATTTGATGCCGGGTCAACCCCGCACGTCCCAGCTGAGAAAATGTCAATAATTCGTCCACCTGCCGACCGGCTTGCTGCGCCGCGTCCCCGATGACGCCCAAGTAATACCGACTCTTGTCATTCAGACTCGAAGCCGCTTGCTTACTGAGCAGTTCCACGAAACCGCCAATGTGCCGTAACGGTGCCCGCAGGTCGTGCGAGACTGAATAAGAAAATGCTTCCAGCTCCTTGTTGACCGCAGCGAGTTGTTCGGAAGAAGCCTTCAACTGTTCCTCGACCTGCTTGCGTTCCGTGATTTCACGGACCACCGTCAGCACCTGTTCGCCCAGAATCGGCACCAGGCGCAGGTCGTACCAATGCACGCCAGTCGGCATCTCTAAAGGATAATCGAACTCGATCACCGTTCCCGACTCCAGCGCTTGCGACAGGGCCTTGCCAAACTGCGATTGGACATTTTCGGGAAGCATGTCTTGCAGACGCCGGTTCAAGAACACGGTCGGAATGTCCGCTTCGCTGCCGGAATGGAAGCGGCGGATTGTCCCGTCAAGATCCAGCCAAAGATACATGTCCGGGAACGCATCAATGACCGCCTGCAACTCCGCGTTCATTCGGCGTAATTCCTTTTCGGCAGTCTTCCGGCCGGTGGCGTCACGGATCGCCGCGAGGACGAGCATCTTGCCCTCACGAGCCAGTGGACTGAGACTGATTTCGATCGGAAATTCGCTGCCATTTTTCTTGATTCCGAACAACTCAAGTCCATCGCCCATCAACTCAAGTCCATCGCCCATCGGACGCGCGGTGGGGTGAGCAAAAAAGGTCGTCACATGCGTGGGGTGTCGTTCGCGGAACCGCGCGGGGATCAGCAATTCCACTGGCTGTCCGAGCAATTCATCACGCGAATAACCGAAGAACTGCTCCGTCTGTTCGTTGACCAGCACCATTTGGCCATCTTGGCCCACGATGACCATCGCATCCGGAGCGGATTCCAGCAGGCCGCGGAACAGCATCTCCGCTCGTTTTCGCTCACGGATTTCCAATTGCAAGGCGTCGTTTGTGGCAGTGAGCTGGGCGGTGCGGTCCTTGACACGCTGCTCCAATTCCTGATTGAGCTGGCGGATGGATTCCTCAGCCTGCTTGAGTTTCTTGATGTCATGGGAAATGCCGACAATGCCGATCACCTGCCCATCGGCGTCGAATCGCGGCGTCTTGGTCGTCATCACGACACGTCGCTCACCGCGGACCGAGATGAAATCTTCCTCGAACGTTTCGGTTCGGCGCGACTCCATGACCCGCAGGTCAGCGGCCCGAAACTTCGCAGCTTGCCGCGGATCGGGAAGAATTTCCGCGTCGGTATGCCCGATGATCCGTTCCGCCGGCATGCCAGCAGCCTGCAGTCCCGCGGGGTTCATGAAGATGAATCGGGAATCGCAATCCTTGACGAAGATCACGTCACCGGTGTTTTCGGTGATGGACCTCAGCAAGGCTTCGTTGCGGCGCACGGTATCTTCTGCCTGCTTGCGATCGGTGATGTCCAGCGCGATGCCCGCCATCCGCATTGGCCGACCCTCGTCGAACGTGGCATTTCCCTTGGCGCGAATCCAGCGCAGCGTTCCGTCCGGCCAGAGCGTGCGATATTCGATGTCGTAATCTGTCAGGCCGCCGCTTTTGAGACACGCGTGCACCGCACAATCGGTGCGCTCCAGATCATCGGGATGCAGTGCGGCGAGGAACCGCGAGTAGTTCATCGGTTCTTCGTCAATAATTCCGAAAAGGCGTTTGCAGTGCGGCGACCAGTCCAGCCGATCCGCCGGGATGTCCCAGTGCCAGTAACCCACCTGCGCTTGATCGGCGATAAATCGCAGCCGCTCCTCGCTGGTACGCAGCGCCACCTCGGCCTGCTTGCGATCGGTGATGTCCTCGACCACGACGCCGAAGCCGATAATCTCTTCACCGTCATCACGGACGGGATACCAGCTCTCGTTCCAAAAGCGTTTGACGCCGGGCGCGGCAGCAGTCTCGCCGGAGAACTCGTGATCGCGCAGGGCCTCGCCCGTCGCGAGAATCCGCTCCGTCACTGCCAGTGCGTCTTCCGCCAGCGACGGCCCCATCTCCGAGATATGCCGCCCGATGTGTGCCGCCACAGGCAAGCCGTTGATTTCGGCAAGCTGCTCGTTGATACGGACGAAGCGCAGTTCACGATCGAAGAAGGCAAAGCCGACAGGTGCCGTGTGGAGCAGCGTATCGAGCAAAGCATGAGTGCGTTTCAATTCCGTTTGGGCGAGGTGACGTGAAGTGATGTCCGCGTAGAACGCCAGTATGGCCGGGCGACCTTGCCAATCAATCCGCGTCGCGGAGGTGGTGACCCAAATGTCGGTCCCGTCCTTACGGATTCCGCGCCAGCCGTCATGTGGCGGCACATGTTCGCCGCGATCGATCGCCGCGGTGCGGGCCTGGAGCACCGGCCACTCTTCCCGTGCCACTAATGTCTCAAAATTGTCTTGGCCCAACAATTCTTCCGGCCCGTCGTAGTCAAACATCCGGGCCAGCGCGGCGTTCGCGTAACGGATGCGGCCGTCCTGGTGGATGACAATGCCGTGGACCGCACTTTCCACCAACGTGCGATACCGGGCTTCACTCTGCCGCAACTCATGCTCGACCAACCGGCGCGCGGACAGATCCCGCCAGAGTTGCCAGATCGCCACCGCGATCAGGCCCCCTATCAGCAGCTTGGCAATTGCCAGTGTAGACAACGCCGTCGTAAAGCTCCGTTGAGCCTCCCGTGAGCGCACTCGCAGAAGGCTGTTTTCCTCCTGCTTCATTTCGGCCACCAACTTGTGGAGCCGATCCATCACCTGCTTCCCCACGTTCGACGCGATGATCGCGCGAGCGGCATCGAACCCCTGGGATTGCCGCGCGGCAATCCCCGCGTCCAACCGCTCGAGTCGCTGGGCAAATAACGGCTTGAATAACACCAGGCTGGCTTGGTGACCTGCGTTGCCCTCCGTCAATCTTTGCAAGCGTTCCAATCGGCTCTGCGCGGAGGCCACGGAGTCTTTATAGAGAGCAAGATACTCCTCTTCGCCAGTGATGATGTATCCGCGCTTCCCGGACTCGGCCTCATGCAACAGAGACAACGCGTCCGCGAGTGCGTCCAGAACCTCGTGCGAATGCGATACCCGCTGCTCCGTTTCGGCGAGCCGACAGAGGCTGTAGTACGACACGCAGGAGTTGGTGATCAGCGCTAGGAACACCAAGCCAAACCGCAGAGTGATCGCGCGGCCCAGGCCCTCATCGCCCAAGGCAAACGCCATCAGGCCCCGATCCGGACGGGCCACCAGAACTCCCCCCGACAAGACGAGGAACGTCAGCGAGGTGTGCAGCGCCATTTGAGTCTGCGGAACGACTCCGTAAAGACTCGGAATACCCAACAGGTAATCCATGAGAGACGCGAAGGCGATGATGGCTGCTGCTAGCGCCAGGAATTGAGCGGTCCACGCACGACGAGCCTTGCCATCCAACACCAGCAGGGCCATGCCGAACAAAACAAAGTTGAGCGAGGTCGAGGACGCCATGCGGCCGGGATGAGGTTCACCGAGGGCTTGCAATGAATTGCGGAACATGAGTTCGCTGAAACCCCAGTCCCAACCGAACAAATACTCGGTGAGCGTCAGCAGACCCAGAATGGCAATTGCCGCGGCGCACACCCGGCTGAGGACCGGCGCAGAAATAACTGTCTGGAGTAGCGGAACTCGTGAGAGTTCCGTCCGAAGTCTCACGACTTCGGCTACGACAGTTATTGATGCGCCGGTC
>JAYVSP010000668.1:0-5241 GCA_043775215.1 Planctomyces sp.
GACCGGCGCATCAATAACTGTCGTAGCCGAAGTCGCCAGACTTCGGATCTGAACTCTGGCGAGTTCAGCTACATCGGACAGTTATTTCTGCGCCGGTCCAAAGCGGCTTCGCCGCAATCCAAAGCGGTGATGCATCACCGCACTCCAAATTCTAAGGAACTTCATGCGGATCATTGCCGTTTACGGACTGTGTTTATTGCTGGCCTTGTGCGGTTGCGGGAGCGAGCGGCTTTCGCCGGCGGCGCTCGCGGCTCGGAAGGAGCTGCAACTCGAACGGCCACAGAAAGCGCTCGATCAGTTGTCGGCGGAGCCGGTGGATGATTCTCCGGAAGCGCACTACTTGAAAGCGATCGCACTGGAGCGACTCGAACGGATCGAGGCCGCGAAAGGCGAGGCCAAGTTGGCGGCTGACCGGGCTCCGAAGAACCCGAAATATGCCGGCCTGTCGCTGCGGCTGAAACTCTTCGACGGCGATGACAAAGCAATCGAGCCGTTGCTGCAATTGCACGACGAGAATCCGTCATCGGCCGCCGTCTCGCTGTGTTCTGTTTATGCTTTTCAGGCGAAGCATGTGCGGCAGCGCACCGAGGGGAAATTGCGAGCCGCTCGCGTCCAGTTGGAAAAAGCTCAGGCCAGCTTGAGCACCGCGTTATCACTATCCGCCGAAATTCCCGAATGCCATCGCGAGTTGATTGGCCTGGCGCAATGGTTCGAGCAACCGACGGACGCGCTGAAATTGATCGACGGCTTGCTGCACGAGGAGCCCGGCCATGTGGACCTGCTGCGCGACAAAGTCAAGGTGCTGGTGATGGCCAAGCGAGTGACGGAGGCGATCCGCACGGCCAGCGATTTGTACAAACGGCTCGAACGGACCGAAGGAGCGGCCGTCGAGTTTGCCAACACGCTCAATCGCTTGCCGCCGTCGCCAGCCGTGTTTGAACAGTATGCCGACTTGCGCGACCACTTTCCGCGGAATACATCGATCCTGTTGCGACACTGTTGGTCGCTCGGCAAGTCAGGACAAATCGCCACAGCCTGCGAGACATTGGGCACCGCGTTCGAGCAGCAATCCGACCTCCGGCAGAAACGCTTACTTGCCGAATCGGCTGTCGCCATTCCGCTGGAAATGAAAGACGCAGACATTGCCGAGCAGCAGCTCAAACGCTTTCGCCAGATGATCCAGGACCAACAATTGTTGGATTATTTGGAAGGCCAATTGGCATATTTGAAGAAAGACTTCGGCGAGTGCTACGCGAAAATGCAGTCAGTACTAGAAGCCGGTTACCGCCGCGACACCGCCTCGCGCGAGATGGCTCACGCCGCATTGCAGTGGATCCGGCAACTGGTCTCTCAACAGACCTTGACCGACCAAATTCGCAAAGCGGCCGAACTCACGTTGCGCCGTTCGAGCTTGAACCGTGAGGACGAATCCACCGTGCGTGAGGACGCTCGTTCGTTGCTGCAATTGCTCGAAGCCCATGAACGCTCGGACGAAGAAGCCGACAAAAAGGGAAGCGGGGCGGCGTCAGCCCCCTGATGGAAATGACGAATCGACGTCTCTTGAGGCGTCTTGCCTGCTCATGCTAGAAGCCCACGAATTCTTCCCTCTCTTTCGTCGGGGCTCTTGGCATGGACGCAGCGCGGACAAATGGACGTCATTCGCACTGGGCATTGTGGTTGGGAGCATTGTTGCCGTTTGGCTTATCGCTGCTGGTTCACGCGAGCGGCGTCAAAGCTCAACCATTAACGACCGCGTCGCCGCGCGCGAGCTTGGCCTTCGAGCAGTATTTGGTGAATCTCGGTTCCCCGTCACCTCGATCGGAGTACCTCGGACGGTTCTCGTTCCGAAACATCGGAGCGCAACCGCTGACGATTCGCAACCTCGAACCGAGCTGCGGTTGCTTGAATCCGCGGTTGGAAAAACGCGAGTACGCTGCGGGTGAATCCGGGGAGTTCTACTTGCGAATCCGCGCGGCAAACGAACAGCCGGGGCCGCACGAATACACCTGCAAGCTGACCTACGATGATGGTCAGCCCCGCGAAACCGAGGTCCGGTTTAAGATCACTCTGCCAACGGAACGTGTCGAAATCCGGCCGCGGGCGTTGACCATCTATCAATTCAGCAATCAGCCCACGACACGCGAGATCGCCATCACTGACTTTCGAGCCACACCGGAAGACCGGCCGCTGACTAGGCTGGAGATTGTGGATGTGACATGCTCGCTGAGTTGGGTCCAGGTGGCTGTGGGCGAAGCTCAATTCGACGACGAGGGGCAGCGGCGGCAAGCGATCGTGGTGACTGTTACCGATGTTCCACCCGGAACGCATCAAAGCACAGTCGTCGTCCGAACCAACATCGCCGAATACGCCGAACTGCGCGTGCCACTGCGAATCGAAGGACCGCATCGTGAATGAAGAATGTCGAATGATGAAGTGCAGAATTCCCAGCGGCGTTTTCTGACTTCAACATTCGGCGTTCGCCATTCGACATTCTTCATTCCTCCCCTTGACTCCCAGAAAGCTTTCTCGTGATTACACGCATCACTGGCCGCTTGGTGCATCTGACTCCAACAGCGGCGACGTTGTCGGCCGGGGCGTTCGAGTACGAAGTTTTCGTTCCCGAATTCGTGCGCCGGCAAATGCAGAGCAGCATCGGCCAAGACGTCAGCTTGAAAACGATCGAGTATCTCGAAGGGAACCCTCAAAAAGGGGGCCGAATGACACCTCGATTAATCGGGTTCCTCAACGATGCCGAGCGAGAATTCTTTGAAGCGATCTGTTCGGTCGACGGCGTCGGCGTGAAGACCGCGCTGCGTGCAATGATTCGTCCGGTCCGCGAAGTCGCGACCGCGATTGAAGAACAAAACGTGAAAGAACTCACGGCTTTGCCCGGCATTGGCGGTGCAACCGCCGAACGGATCGTTGCCAAACTGCGCCGCAAAATGGCAAAGTTCGCGCTGATGGTCGCCCGCGATCTGCCGCCGGATCAACTTGGCCATCAAACCGTCGTGCAAGACGCCTACGAAGCCCTCGTCGGCCTGGGCCACACGACAACCGAGGCACGTCAAAAAATCGACGCCATCTTGGCGAGCGGCAAGAAGTTTAAGTCGGTAGAAGATCTACTGACCGAGCTGTACCAAAAAGAACGGCAGTGACGGGGGAAAATTTTGATTATTGATTTGTGAGCGGCACGGCGCTAGCCGGCTTGCGCCATTCCGCTCACATCGGATTTTCGATTTGAGAACAGGCATTGGTCGTCATAGGCGTTGTTTCCCTATCAAAAATCGAAAATCGAAAATCGAAAATCAAAAATACCCCGGCTGGCCGAGAACGCGACCTACATTTTTGCGTTCGCACGTCGTTTCCCTCTCGACTTCTTGTATTGGCGAGGTTCGCAATGATGACTTTCCTGAAAAAACTGCTGGATGACGAAAACGGCTTCGTGGTGAGTTCTGAATTGATCCTGATCATGACAGTCGTGTGCTTGGGAATGGTCGTAGGTTTGACTGAGGTCTCCTACGCGGTGACTGGCGAATTGGTGGACGTGGCCAATGCCTACAATCGCCTGAATCAGGGTCGGCGCTATCAGCAGTCGGGCTGGGGCAACCAGAATTCACAAACGATCGAAGTCACCGGAAGCCATCCGGTCTCGGAAGGCAGTTAGCACCGGCGCATCAATAACTTGTCGTAGCCGAAGTCGCCAGACTTCGGATCTGAACTCTGGCGAGTTCATCTACATCTGACAGTAATTTCTGCGCCGGTCCCAAGCTCTCGCAAAGCCTGATCGAGCATCCGCTGTGCTTCCGCCGACTTCGGTTGAATGGCGAGCGCGTTCCGGAATGCAGAGACCGCCTCGTCCCAGCGGCTGAGTGCCAGGCTCGATTGGCCCAGCCCCATCCAGCCGTCAAAGGAGCTGGCCTTGAAGGACAATGCCCGCTTGTAGGAATCGACTGCATTTGCATGATCGGACATGAGGCGCAGAGCGTTCGCCAGACGAAAGTGAATGGCGGCAACTCGTGGCCGCAATGTCGACGCGCGACGTAGATGTTTGACCGCTTCGTCGAATTGAGACTGCTCGAAGCGGACCTCGCCCAGGTTGAGCCGGGCTTCGGCGTAATCCGCATCGCCACTCAAAGCCCGTTCGTAGTATTCGGCCGCGAGTTCGGCTTGGCCACGTTCACGGAAAACGTTACCCAAGTTCAACAGGGCTTGCGTGCCTTGCGGGTTCGACAGCAATGCCTCTTGAAAGCAGGCCTCGGCGTCGTCCAAGCGGCCTTGTTGCAAGCGGATAATGCCCAGGAAGGTCCGAGCCTCCGCATGCCGCGGATTGATGCTGATGGCCTGCTCAAAACATTCGGCCGCGTCGCGTGTTTCCCCGAGCGCGTGCCAGGCACTGCCAAGATTCGTCCAGAACTTTGACGAGCGTTCGTCCAATTGCACCGCTCGATGAAAGTGCTTGACGGCCTCGTTGAGGTTCCCTTTGGCGAAATCAATCACGCCCAAAAGATGCCATGCTTCGGCATGAGCTGGCTTGGCTTTCACCAGGTCCGTCAGTCGTCGAAATGCCTCCGCGACATTGCCGCCTTGATAATGCCGCAAGGCAATCTGAAACGAATCCACCGGTGCGACCATGAATGCTGTTCCTTGGAGAATTGGCCAATAACGAAATACCCAATTGGTTATTTCGTCATTCGTCATTTTGTCACATGGAACCAATCACTGACAGCAACCGGTCCAGAAACGGACGCTGGTCCACATGCAGTAGCAGGCGAGCTTGTTCAATCGGCACAAATTCGGCGCGGTCCACTTCCCACGAGGCACAGAGCGGCTGAGCATCCTGGGGAGCCGGCCCAGCGAAGGCATGAACTCGCTTGCGGCTTTTCGTGTAGTCGCAGTGGCCCAGCGGAATCAGGTCGCTCGCGATGACGCCGGTCTCCTCCGATGTCTCGCGGCGAGCGGCTTGCTCGGCGTCTTCCAATTCGTCGAGTTCCCCCTTCGGAATGCTCCACGGCGCACGACGATTGTAGTTTCCCGACGGATGCACCAGCAGCACCTCCGGTCCATTCGGAGTCTGCCGATATAAAAGTGTTCCCGCGGCTTGCTTCATGATCACTGCTCTGAAGAAATTCCCCCACCGACCCCGCTGTATGGACCGGGGACATGGTTAACAGTGTTCGGGGACATGGTTGACAGTCGCAAGTCGAAGTTGTTCACCTCGTGGTGGAGGAGAACGACTATGAC
>JAYVSP010000669.1:0-21123 GCA_043775215.1 Planctomyces sp.
GCGTCAGCCGCGTAGCGCCGCCCTGGGTTTGACGGACAAAACGTGGCAAGCCCTGTAGGGGCGAAACAAATGGATGTCTTTGGTCTCCGTGGAGTTTCACCCTTTCAGGGCTTCTTATTGTTGTTCCATTCGTCACCCAGGGCTTCGCCCTGGGCTATCGAGTTGCACCCCTTTGGGGCGAAAAACAAGACTGCGCAACTTCAAAACTGACGCTTCGGGTTACTAGGAATCGCTATGCCAACTACTCGTCGCCGAATGACCGTGATTGTCGCCGCCACGATCGGATTGACTCTGATCGCCGGAGTTGCCTGGATTCAAGTGGCGATGATGCCGCCCGCGAACCCCTCGGCAACGCAGGTGCCCGCTGATCCCGGCCCGCAACTTTCCGAGTTATTGCAGCCGTGGGAACAACGGGCCGAGGAATCGAAGTCAGCGATTTCGGAGCTGCTGGCTGAGAACTCCGTGAAGAATTTGGACGACATTCAGTTTCCCGCCGGCGAGGCTGTGCATACTCGCCGCGAACAGAGTCAGCGTTACTTCGACTGGGCCGCGTCGGAGTTACGTGCGTTTGAGGAACGCGAGCAAACGTCTCCCGAAGCGGCTCAATCGGCGGGAAAAGCCTTGCTCAAAACGGTGCTGGAGTGCGAATGCGATCTCGCGTCAGTGGATCATTCGACTCGCGCCAGCCGATTGGCTCAAGCGGCGTTGGATGCCGGCGTTCAAGATGCCTATGTCCGGTATCAAGCGGTTCGAGAACTCGATTACGACTCGCCGGAAGCCGAACTCAAGGCCGCACGCGAGGCGGGCAAGAAGGTCTTGGCAGGAAACGCTTCCTTGTTCGCCCGGTTGATGGTGCGCGGCGGTTTGCGACATCTGGCTCGGTTGCATGGAAGCCCGGACGAAGCGGAATGCCTTGAGGACTTGCTGTCGGTGATCGTGGAGTGGATCGAGCAGAGCGCGGAGGACGCGTCGCAACAACGCTTCATCCTGCGTTGGCTCTCGACACATTGGGGCGACGATGCAGACGGGCTCTCAAGTCTGCAAGCAAATCGGCTGCGGATCATGAAACGGTGCCTGCAAGCGAAACGAGCCAATCCCTGGCTGATGCACATGCTCATCGGACTGCATCACTATGCCGCGGGCTGGACAAGTCGCGGGACCGGGTTTGCCGACACGGTGTCCGAGACAGGGCAGGAATCGTTTCAAAATGAGCTTCGGAGTGCGGGACATCATTTCGTACGGTCGTACCGTTTGCGGCCAGACTTTCCTGAATCCGCCTCCATGCTGATCTCGGTCGCGTTGGCAGGAGACCAAGAGACGTTGGGAACTCCGGCGCATTGGTTTCAGCGGGCCATTCGGGCGGAATTCGATTATCGCCCCGCCTACGAACGAATGCTCTGGACGCTGGAACCGCGTTGGGGCGGCAGCCATGAAGCGATGCTCCGATTTGGAGACCTGTGTTTGCAAACTGAGCGGTTCGACACCTACACGCCGCAATGGGCCATCAACGTGCTGGACCAAATTCAGTTCCTGGAATTAGGAGCGCGTGAATCGGTCCTGGCGTGGCCCAAGGGAGCGGAATTGTTCGATCGGTTTCAGCGCGGGTTGTGGCAGGCGGTCGAAGAGCGCGAACGGAATTCCGAGGCTCCGCCGGTGGTCGCCAATGAACCGCGATTGCTGTCGTTCATCGGAGTGTTCTGTTTGAAAAAAGGAGATTTCGCGAATGCTCGACGTGTCCTTCGCGATATCTCGCCGCATGACGAGCAGCTCAAAGGAACATTCTCGCGGTTGCAGGAATCCCGCGAACTCGGCCTTACCGCACTGGCGGCTGCGGCTGATGACGAGCCGTTTGCCAAGAGCCTGCTCGACAATCTGCGAGCTGGCTTTCCCGAAGACATGCTGGACGACGAGTACCGATCGCTGCTCGATGACCTCGCCGCGCGCCGGCAGCAAACCAAGGATCCGCTCGCGCAGCGATTCTTCGCTCACGCTCAGGTAATCGCGCAACGCTCGCAAGTGTTTCATCGTGGCGACTGGGTGCCTCTGAGCTTTGAGGACAACGCCGCCGGTTGGGAGATCACCGCGGATGATTCGAAGATTCTTGACGACGCCACCGTGCAACTGTCGCGACGTTCGGACAAATACGACTTCGCCGCCGCCGATTCCTTGAATCACTTTCCGCTCCCCTTCGTCGTGGATGCGACCATCGAACAAACGGACCCCGGCCCGCACTTGTCGCGTGTGGGGATATTCCTCGGAGCTCGTGGTCAAATGGCTCTCGAAGGTTTCTCTCATAGCTCGCGGCAATTCACCGTGGACCGCGAACCGCTGGTCGCGGGGATTTTTGCACATGCCGACTTGGGATTTAACCAAGTCGTACAGATTCGGCCGATCCCCGCCCACCGCCTGCGGGTCAAAGCGTGGCCGCAGTGGTTTGCGTATTCGATCGATGGCTATCAAGGCTTCAACGAACGGGACGAAAACTTCGAACCACCCGGACGAATTGGTTTCGGCAGCGCGAAGATCCCGCCACGAACTCCTCTGGGACGGCAACGCGGCAACCTGAAAGTTTCGAACATTCGCATTCGCAAACGGACGGTTCAACCTCCGCCCGCCGATGTCACCGACGACACCGACGTTCAGAACCTGGATGAGTTCGAACGGTATTACGTTCGCGAATTGGAATTCGACCCGGACGACTCCTGGACCAGGTTCATTTTGGGCGCGGTGTACTACGACCGAGGCAAATACGCACAGGTTCCCAAGCTGATGGAGGCAGCCCTCGCGGACGTTCCCTTTCTGATGTTGCACGGCGCGGCGGCCATCATCGGCTCCAGCCTGGAAGAGCAAGGCCGCTACGACGAGGTGGATCGCTGGTACGCGCGGCAGATTCAGGAGACTCCCGATGAACTCAACACGCTGTGGCTGCTCGCCCGCTTCCGCTCCACTTGCCCGGACGACAAGTACCGCGACGGAGCCAAGGCCCTGGCGCTCGCCGAGCGAGCGTGCCAATTGAACGCGAAGCAACGCTGGGAACCACACTGGTCACAGGCCACCGCACTGGCCGAAACAGGCCAATTCGATCAAGCCCTCGCCGCACTCGACCAAGCTCTGACTCTCGTCCCGGCGAAGCACCGCGAAACTCTGACTTCGCTCCGCACCCAATTCGCTGAGAAAAAACCGTCACGCCGTAAACCGGTGTTGCCAATGAATCCATAACTCAAGATCGGACTCCTCGCACGTCGTCCGCACTAGCTGACCTGGGTTTGGGCAGCCTTTCTGGTATCCTTTGGCCATGACGCCACGTTCGTTTTCAGGAGCGATCGCTCATGTCACAGATTGTTTTGGATGTTTCTCCCAGCCTCGCAACAATTTGGCTGAAACTTCCCGAAGGCGAGCGATCTGCATTCTCTGAGCGAGTGAATTGGTTGGATCGAACCTTGCGCGACAATGCGCACCAAAAGGGAGTCGAGGTCTCCGCAGATCCGTCGATTCGCGTCCTCGCGCCGCGCTGATGGACAAGACTTGCAGCAACGGCCAATCAACTGCTCAAGGTGCTGGCCATGCCGCGAAGGCGTTCGGTCCAGTAGGTGGGGTTGGCTCGAATTTCGTCCAAGAAGCGGCGAGCCATTCCGCTGGGGACGCTTTGCTCTTGCTCCCAAGACTGGACGGTCTTGACGGAGACTCCGAGAAAGCGAGCGAACACCGACTGGCTGGCTCCCAGCAGTCCGCGAGTTTTCTTGACCAAACGCCCGTCGTATTGGCTGGGTTGCATGTCCAACACCACCCGCCGCCAGGTGAATTTCTCGGTCACGTTCTCGCCACGTTTTAGCGAATTGTTAAACTCGCGCAGCCCGCGAATGATCTTCTTGCCAATGCGGCTCATGTTCGATCCTCCCAATAAGTCAGGTGCCGTAACGCGAACGAAGTTGTTCGTGCATCTCGGCCAGCAACTGTTTGATTTCCGCTCGTTCCGATTCGTCCAAGTCTGCTTTTTCGTTCTTCGGGTAAACCACGATCAGCGCGGCGATCTTCAAATCGTCAAAAAAGGCGTACCCGATTCGCAGTGCTCCGCGCTTTCCTCGATGCCATCGGGATGGGGCGAACCGAAGTTTCCGCAGGCCGCCCGTACCAGAGATGACCGGTGATCCTTTCGGTGACAACATGATTGACACCTGAAGCTCCAAGAGGTCGTCATCGTCCAACCGCAATCGCCGCCAATCGGCCGTGAAGATGTCCAACTCCACGAAGTCCAGCAAATCCTCCACGTCGAGCCACTGCGACCAATCCGCCGTGACCCGAACTCGCTGAGGCTTTGGCATCGTTCAACCTTGAGTTCGTTCGCATTAGACCGCGTCACGAAAGCAGAGATATCCCATTATTTGGGAGAGTTCAATCCCAGTCAAAGAACGTCGCGGCAGAGTCTCGTTGCCGACTCGGCCACATGCCGGCCAAACGAAAATCGCGGCCTTGGAATTTATCGGTGAGGCGTTCGTGGCCGATGCCGGGGCGATTATTTCTTCCACGGATTGAACGTTCGGACTTCGGGTGGGAAGTCGTCTGTGTTGCGAGTTACGACCGTCAGGTCGTGGACTAGAGCCGTGGAGGCCAACAGGCTGTCGAGAACGGGCCAGCGCCGGCCTTGAGCTTCGTGCGTTCCGCACAACTGCCCCCATGTTTTCAGGACATCACGATTCAGCGGCAACAAGCGGTCGCCGAACATGGCCTCGACTTCCGCGATCCAGGCGAGAAGTCGCTTTCGTTTGGGGCCGGGCAGAAGGAAGAACGCGCCCTTGGTGAGTTCGCCGATCGTCAATTCCGAGATGGCAGCGCCGGATTCATTCTGGACCAACCAATTCGCGACGCCCGAATCGGGCCGCGGCCGCACACCTTCACTCAGGACGTTGGCATCCAACAGAAATCGCATCCGGGTTGGCTCCGCTATTCATCCAGTGCGACTGTTCGCCCGTAGTCGCGATGTTTCCGGCTGCGGGCAACGTGCTGAAAAATCTCCGGGGCCGGGCAGCGACGCAGAACGTCTAACAGAGATTGCTTCGACTTTGTCGGTCTGCGTTTCAGGCTTTGAAACTCGCAGATCGCCACGACGACCGCCACAGGCTTGCCGTGCTTGGTGATGGTCTGCACGCCCTGCGACGACGCTTGCGCGACCACTTCGCTGAAGTGATTCTTCGCTTCTTGAATCTGCCATGAGTTGGTTTTCATGACGGCCAATCTATCTCAAACAATCTGGCCCGACTAGCCAGATTTTGGCGAATCCGTCTCACGCCAGAATCTCGTTGACGACTCGTCCATGCACGTCGGTCAGGCGGAAGTATCGGCCTTGGAATTTATGTCGTGCGACGTCATCACCAATTGAAGTCGAATCGCATCGCGAGCAAGTCGGATTGCGTCGATCCAAACGTCGTCTGCGAGCTTGTGACCGGGTGAATCCAGTCGAACATGACTCGCGTGCGATCGGACCAGTACCAGTTCAATCCGACAGTCAGGTCGTTGTATTGCCCGGCGCTGACGTCGCTGAGGTCGAGATACGACCAACGAGCCTTCGCCTCCCACGCGCCCCAGCCGCAGCCGCCGGGTGTGAGAAAAAAGTTTGTGTGCGGGACGTTGCGAGTGAACTGCGCTCCGTGCTGGCCGAAGCGTTCATAGACTCGGTTTTCGCCCGTCAGGAAGTAGCTCAGATGGGTGTAGGCTCCCCCGACTGTCGCAGGGCTGCCGGCCGACAGATTGACGCTCGACAGGAATGCTTCGCTCTGGACAGTGACTGGTCCCCAGACGACCGCAAGTTCGATGTTGCCAGTTGTGAGATTGCTGGCGTTGAGCGGCCCGCTGTCGATCAGTCGCGGACCTTCGTGAATCTGTGGCCGAGCACGAAAGCGGACCTTGTTGTCTTGGTCGTCGGTGTAGAGCACTCCCGCGCCGAGATGGACGAGGTAGCGACCGTTCGATTCTTCGTCGTAGTACGGCAGCCAGGTCACGCGACCGCTCAGCCGCAAACCTTGGTTGTCGTCGATCCGTTCTTTGATCGTGTCGCTGATGCTGTCGAAGAAAGCGCCGTAGGTCCAAGTCAGATTCTTGTCCTCGGTGCAGTTGTAGAAGGCAAAACCCACTTCGCGATCGGCCGCGAAGATGCCCTGCGACGGAATCGACCGTTCCATGAAGATGTTGTTCGTGTCGTTCGTGACCTGTTCGATGCTGAACGGCACGAAGAAATTGCCGATGCGAAACCGCCCCAACCACGGGATGTTGTTCATCGACAGATACGCGTCTTTGACGTCGGGCGAGGTTGCGGTCCCGCCACTTTCGCCAACGGTTTCCGGCTCCAAAGTCATCTGCAATCGAAAATCGAACTGGCCGTAGCCCGTGCCGTCGGCAGCGAGTCGCAGGCGACGGAACTCAAAATAGTCCTTCGTGCCGGGAGCGGCCGCTGGGCCGGTGATCGCCGCATCCGCGTTCGCCCAGTTGATGTAGTCGAGTTGGACCTGCCCGCCGAGCTTCACCGTCCACTTGTTGGGATTCTCCTTCAGCTTCGCGTTGGCAGCTTCTATTTTGTCGAGCCGGCCGAAGACCGCATCCCAGCCGCGCGCGGGTTCGCGATTCTCCAACTGCTCGACCTTCTCGCGGAGCGAACGCAGTTCAGCAGCCAGCTCATCCGAGGGAGCCGGATCGGAGACCACGACCGGATTCGGAGAGTCAGGTGCCGCCGACGCCGGTGGGACGAACAACGGTTCGCGGCTTTGAGCGACCGCCCAGTCCGCGCCGACGCCGACAACTCCCATCGCTGTCACCACGATGGCGATTGCATTCACGAACGAATTCCAAATTCTGACCGAAACCATCTCGCCCTCCCTGGCGATCTGCGGTTCCTCGACGGACCAAACGAAAACGGAGGCTTACGGAAAAAGCCTTCAGCCTCCGTAAGCCTCCGGTGGTCCGGTCAGCTTTTGTGTCACATCCAAGATCGGCATTCGCCCGTCAAAACTTCAATAATCGTTACGACCGTCAAACTCACAGTTCCCCGTGGCGGACGCTGTCAGCGTCCGAGCAAAGATTTTCACAGACTCTTTCCCGACGCTGGCAGCGTCGGCCACGTCACTTCACCAGCGGATAGACCACCAGCCCGACGATCGCCGCGCCGACGATGATCAGCGGCTCCGGCAGTTTTTTGAATCGGAGCAACAGACCGAGCGTCACGATCAGGACCGCGATCTTCGGCCATTCGGGCGACCAACCGTCCGCGAAGATCGTGCGGCGTCCGAGCACCAGCACCGCTCCGGCAATCGCGCCGATCGCCGCTGCCGTCACGCCGTCTACGAACGCCACGATCCCGGGTCGCTTGCCGTGCTTCTTGAAATATGGTGCGGGAATGATCGTCAGCAGATAACACGGCAGGAACGTGGCCAGCGCGGCGATGACTGCTCCTTCGAGGCCCGCGACCAGATAGCCGATGAAGCCGACCGTGATGACGACCGGACCGGGCGTGATCATCGCCACGGCGACCGCATCGAGAAATTGTTGCTCGTTGAGCCAACCATATTCCTTCACGACGCCGCTGTAGAGAAACGGCACGATGGCCAAACCGCTCCCGAACACGAACGCTCCCGCCTTCGTGAAGAACAACGCGATTTTCAGCAGCGTGTCCGTGGTCGCAACCGGCATCGCGGCCAGCAGCGGAATCAACATCGAAACTTGTGTCGGTCCCGCATTCGTCGCCGAAGTCGTGAGACTTCGGTCAGTCGCGAGCGTTTCATCCGAACTCTCACGAGTTCGGCTACGCGACTTAGGCGTTTTGACCCACCACGTCAACGCGCCCGCACCGAGGAACAGGGCGATCCATTCGGACTCCGTGATCAGCGTCACCAGGCCGCTCACCAGATAGATCGCCCACAGCAGCTTGTCCTTGCCGATCGTTTTCAACGTCAGCTTGTACGCGCTGATCAGGATGATCGCGATGACGCTCGCGCCGACGCCGTAGAACACCGACTGCATCCAGGTCAGCCCGCCGTATTCGACGTAGGCCCAACCGAGCGCCACGACCATCATGAACGATGGCAGCACGAAGCCGACCCCCACCAGCGTCGCGCCGAGCACTCCGTAATGCACGTAACCCAGATAGATCGCCAACTGCGCCGCCAGCGGGCCTGGCATGAGCTGCGCGAGCGTCAGACCTTCCTTGTAGTCCGACTCGGAAATCCATTTCCGCTGCTCGACAAGATCGCGGTGCATGTAACCCACGAGCGCGACCGGTCCACCGAATCCGAGCGCTCCCAGCCGCAACGCATACGCCGTGATTTGCCACAAAGAATAACTCGGCGAGATCGGCTGTGGTGGGATGACGGCGTTCGATCCTTCAGTGTTCGTTGACATGGTGTTTCCTTTCGCCGTCGGCCAACCGACGTTTTTCGGTCCGGTCAATTTGCACGATGACGCCATCTTGGACGATGACGTTCACGTTTCCAAACCGCAGCCCGTGCAAAGCTTCGCGGATCGGCGTCAAGGCATCGTCCGGCGGCGGTTCGGTGGAGAGGTTTTCGTCGCGGGTCGGTCAAACGAAAATAGCGGCCTTGGAATTTGTAGGTCAGGCGTTCGTGGTCGATGCTGAGGTGGTGCAAGATCGTCGCTTGAAAGTCGTGGAAGTGGACGGGGGCTTTGGCCGGGGGTTGTCATCGCTGGCGTTAGCCAACCTCTTGCATCGGACGAACGCGACTCGGCGGAAGCGGACGGCCGTTGGATTCGAAATGGCGGACGACATCTTCGGTGACGTCGCACAACTCAGCATACAATTGGGCCGGATCGTCTCCATGAATGCCCGTAATGAGATCGGGGCATTTACCAAGATAGGTTCGATTCTCTTCGCTCCACTCGACCCATTTGTGATATTGATCACTCTTTTTCATTTTGCGCCTCGTCGATTGCGGCTCGCACTTGAGACTCTTGATAGGGCTTGGCGTCGTCGCCAGATTGTCCACTCAACGTGACGGCTCCTGAATAGCGTTCGTGAACGAATTTCCGATGAGAACCCTTCCCGGCTCCTGAAATCTGCGTGAATCCAACCCCCGTAAGGTCTTTGATCAGTTCACGAATCTTGCGTGGCATTTCGGATTCTCGTCAGGTCGCTTCAGACTCCGCATAGCTTGGCATACGTCCGCTGGCGTCCGCAATGCAGACTCAAGAATCACAGCCTCTTTCGAAGCCATCACATCCCGACGCTCACGCCAGAATCTCATTGACCACTCTCCCATGCACATCGGTCAAACGAAAGTAGCGGCCTTGAAATCTGTAGGTGAGGCGTTCGTGGTCGATGCCGAGGCGGTGCAGCACCGTCGCTTGGAAGTCGTGGACGTGGACTGGTCTTTAGCGGGGTTGTAGGCGAAGTCGTCTGACTCACCGTATGAAAAACCGCGTTTGATGCCGCCGCCGGCCAGTAGGTTGGGTTTCCAACCCGACCGTCCGTTCCCCGAAAGATGGTCGGCTTGGAAAGCCAACCTACTGGAAGACGTAGGGGTGGTGGTCTCGGCCGAGCGTTTTCTTGTCGTTGATGTCCCCTTGGCAGAACGGAGTGCGGCCCAACTCGCCACCGTAGGATGGCCGCCCTCGGCCGTCTTGCGGTTCGTCATGCCTTGTGATCCGCCCCCAACGATCTCGAACAGACGGCCGAGGGCGGCCATCTTACATCGAGATTGCGGTGATGATCCCAGCCGTCATGGAAGCATTGCACGAAGCGGACGCCACTCTCGACTCCGCCGCGGCGGACCGAGCCATCAGGCAGTTGTACGCGAATCCGCCGCGGCGGGCCGAGTGACATCCGGGCCGTAGCTTTCGAGGACAGGCTTCAGTCTTGATAACTGTCATCAAGCCTGCGGCGCGACTTTGATCGTCTGACAATCTCGTTGCGATGTTGCGGTTCGCTCGGAACTGTCAGCCATGACGATGTCATGCGGCGTGTGATTCGTGAACCTCTGGTTGCGCCGACTCACTTCGGTCAATCCGTTTTTGGACCTCGTGCCGCAGGACCGGGATTTCCTTGGGCGCGCGGATCGCCAGACGCACATGGTTTCCTCGAATCTCGACGATTCCCACGTCGATGTTGTCGGCGATTCGGATCCATTCGTTTTCTTTGCGACTCAAAACCAACATGATTCGACTCCTTTCGAGTTTGAGTAGTTCCAAGTTCGTGAAGTTTGCGTTTGCCTTTACTCCGAAGGAGTTGCGTCTCACAGCCCAGGGTAGCTCGCTTCGCGAGCAACCCTGGGCTATGTGGCGCAATCCCTTCGGGATAAAGACAGCTCGGTTTCGATCAAACTTGGAACTACTGAATTTGAGTTTCCTGACAATCACGACGTCACAAGGGCCAACGTGATGATTCATCTTGCCATGGCGACACACGGTTCACAGACCAATCCGTCTGGTGTGAAGCGACTCGAAACAGCGGCAACCCATTGAGGGACGAGACGCGGAACAGGCTGTGCCACGGGGCGACGCTCGGACTCGATCGCGCGGACGCACTCCAGCAGTTTGACCATCAGGAACGGCTTGCGAAGGTAGCCGAACACGCAAGGCTGCCGGCAGAGCGCGGCGAGGTTTTCTTCGGCAGCGGAGCCGGTCAAGATGACGAAGGGCGTTTCCGCTTGGTCGAATTCGTCGCACAGGTATTCGATGAGGCCATCGGCACCGCCCCACTTGATGTCCACGGATGCCACGATTACCGAGGGAGCTTGATTGCGGATGGTCCACACGCACTCCACGCCGCCCGACGCGGTGAGCGCTCGATAGCCACACCAGCTGAGAAATTGTTTGTACAACTCGGCGAGGTCCCAATCGTTTTCAGCAATCAAAATTGTCGGTTCCATGACAGGGCTCCTTTGGGGTTGGGGAAACTTAACTCGATCCAGCCTGGCTCCGGTGGCTGTTCAGCGACGTGCGTCCAAATTGCGAAACCACATTTTCTGTCGCCGTCGAACCACCGGAACCAGCCGGCTCTGGAACCAAGTTCCAGATGGCATGACGCGGGTGATTATGACTCATCTCGGCCCCAATCAAATCGAGCGATCCGCCGTTTTCAGGATGGCGGATTCCGTGATGCCAGATTTTTTTTACCTTGCGTAACATCGTTCTCGCCAGCGGCACGCATCGGAGCCGTTGCAGGCGAATTGGGCGGCGGTGAGCAACGAGGACAACAACTTGAATCCAGGCACCTTCAAAACGATCGGCCGAATCTCACTGCAGTTGGCGGTGACCGGCGCGGTGTTCGCCGTGGATCTCCAACTGCCGCTGGGATGGTCGGTCTGGATCGCTTACTTCATTCTGCTGCCGACGATTTGGCGGCGCGACCGTCGGCAGATCGTGGCGTGGTCGGTCGTCTGGTCGGGGCTGATCGTCGTGAAATTCTTAGTCCCGCCTCCTGACAGTGACTGGGGTGCCGGCATTTTGGATCGGACGACCGGTGTGACCTTGCTGTGGGTGCTGACCGCAACCACTCTCTCGCGGCAGCGTGCGGAACAGGCGGTGTATGAGCACAAAGAACGGCTCCGCGCTGTGCTGAACACGGCGACGGATGCCATTGTTGTCATTAACGAGCATGGTCTCATCGACTCGATCAATCCTGCCACGGAGACGATGTTCGGTTATTCGGCGGCGGAGTTGATTGGTCGAAACGTCAAGCTGCTCATGTCACGGCCGTACGGCGACGAGCAAGACAGCGATTTCCGCCGCGATCTCGAGACCGGCCAGGCGGGCATCATCGGCAACGGCCGCGAAGTCAGCGCGCGCCGAAAAGATGGCTCTGTTTTTCCGGTCGATCTGGCGGTCAGCGAGATTAAACATCTGGGACTGTTCACCGGCATCCTCCGCGACGTCTCCGAACGCAAACACCTGCAACGGGAGATTCTCGAAATCGCTGCCGCCGAGCAGCGTCGCATCGGCCAAGAGTTGCACGATGGGACTCAGCAGGAATTGACCGCGCTGGGGTTGATGGCCGGTAGCGTCGTGGACCTTGTGAACTCCGTCGCGGAACAGACCGGCGCGGGTCAGAGCGTGTGGCCATTCGACGAACTGCGTCATTCGCGGCTGTCCGAGGCCAGCAGATACCTGTACCGGCACCTGTCGGAAGCCGCTCAGCATGTGCAACAACTCGCGCGCGGGATCATGCCAGTTCAGATCGACGCCGACGGGCTGTGTTCGGCGTTGACGGAACTGGCAACTTCCACCGACGGCTTGAACGGAACCACTTGCCGCTTCGATTGTCCCGTGCCGATCACCATCGCGAACAACACCAAGGCCACGCACTTGTATCGCATTGCTCAGGAAGCCGTGAACAACGCGCTGCGTCATGGTCGCGCCAGCGAGATTGTGATTTCCTTGGCGCGAACCAACGGTGAGCTGCGTTTGGGAGTTCACGACAATGGCAGCGGTTTCGATGCGGCCTCTGCGGTGAAGAGTGCTCGGAATGGTGGGACGGACGGAATGGGTCTGCGGATCATGGAATATCGCGCCGGGATGATCGGTGGCACGCTGCGCGTCGAACGCGGCGAAACCGGCGGAACAACCGTTCGATGTCGCGTGCTACATGGAGGAGGAGTTCACAGTGAGTAATCTCCAACAGTCGCGGAAAGTTCTGATCGTCGATGATCACCCGCTGATGCGCGCCGGCCTAACCATGCGCATCTCGTTGCTGCCGGACCTCCAAGTGTGCGGCGAAGCGGCGAGCGGAGAGGAAGCACTGGCACTCGTCAACCAAGCCGATCCGGACCTGGTGCTCGTCGATCTGTCGCTGAAAAGCGGCCACGGCCTGGAACTCATCAAGCAAATCAAGTCGCAACACCCGCGAGTCAAAATACTGGTGGTGTCCGCGTTCGACGAGTCGCTGTACGCCGAACGAGCATTGCGTGCGGGCGCACTCGGCTATCTCAACAAGCAAGAATCAATCGAGAAGCTGCCGGAAGCGATTCGCACCGTGCTGGCCGGCCAACGCTTCGTCAGCGCGACGATGGCGCGACGATTGCTCGACCAGTCGTTCAGCGTCTCAGACCAATCCAAGACGCCAATCGAACGGCTCAGCAACCGCGAACTGGAAATCTTCCAACTGATCGGCGAAGGCTTGACCACCGGAACCATCGCCAATCGTCTATTTCTCAGCACGAACACGATCGACACGCACCGCGAAAACATCAAACGCAAACTGGGCCTCGCCAACGCCGGCGAACTCACGCGCGCCGCCGTTCAATGGGTTCTGGAAAACGGCTGATCCACACGCTCGCCCCTTCACGCCAGAATCTCGTTGACCACTCGGCCATGCACGTCGGTCAGACGGAAATAGCGGCCTTGGAATTTGGGCTCTCCGCCATCCGTGTTGATTTCCGTGTCCGGTGAGCCGCAAGGCGCTAGCCGCGGGTTGTTTTCTCGACCCGCGGCGAGCGCCATGCGGCTCACGAATTCAGAATCAACACGGATGGCGGAGAGCCGGAATTTGTAGGTCAAGCGTTTGTGGTCGATGGCTAAACGTGGCGCACGGAGACGACTTCCACGAGGCGATCGGCAGTGCTGACTCGGTAAGTGATCGCCAACGGCGCGACAAACGCCAATCGACAGTCTAGCGGACGGCTCTCGCCGATTTCGTCAGGCCGGGTTGCCAACGCCGATTCGATTTCTTCCGAAGCGTGAGTCACACCGGCACGATCTGTCGCCGCCATCCAAATCTCCGCCAACTAACGTTCGGCCGCTGGCTTCCAAACGACCGTGAACTTCATGGGCGTGCTCGCAGGTCGGTCAGAATCTCGCGCAGCGAACGCCCGCCTGGCTCGGCCAAAGCGCGGCTCACTTCATCGTGGTCAAATGGGATGACGACTCCTGGCGGCAGAGTCATCTTGTCCTGAGAAGTGGCACTCGGTGGCGAATCCGGTGCGTCATCAACTGGCACAAAGAAACCGCGGAGGCATCCGTACTCGTCGAGAACTTCCACTCGCCGGTGGCTCGATTCCAAGCGGCCGAGGATTTCTTGATCGAGAACGATGCTGGACATGTTCAATCCCTCGCAACAGCAATGAAGATGCGTTGAAAGTCTAATCCTGTTGATTCATCGAAATCCACAAGGCTCGCGCTCACCCCAGAATTTCATTGACGACTCTTCCATGCACGTCGGTGAGGCGGAAGTAGCGGCCTTGGAATTTGTAGGTCAGGCGTTCGTGGTCGATGCCGAGGAGGTGCAGGACCGTGGCTTGGAAGTCGTGGACATGGACGGGGTCTTTGGCCGGGGTTGTAGGCGAAGTCGTCGGACTCGCCATACGAAAAGCCGCGTTTGATGCCGCCGCCGGCCATCCAGATCGTGAAGACGTAGGGGTGATGGTCTCGGCCGAGCGTTTTCTTGTCGTTGATGTCCCCTTGGCAGAACGGTGTGCGGCCGAACTCACCGCCCCAGATGACCAGCGTGTCGTCGAGCAGGCCGCGTTGCTTGAGGTCTTTGACCAGCGCGGCACTCGGCTGGTCGGTGTCAAACTTGGGATAATCTCCTCGGAAACTCGCAAAGATCGGGTCCGCGTCATTCAGTTCGTGAGCCAGAAGACTTTGAACTGCCGGAAGCGGCGTTGGCTCGGCTGGCAGATCGTCTTGTAATCTGGCCAGTGCCTGCGAGATCGTTCGGCATTGGCTGGCGCGAGAGATGCGAACGCAGCGTTTGTGGATTCCCTGATCTTCAGTGACCAGAATATCAACCAGATCACGATCAAGTGCCGCAATCAAATGAGCGTCGATCCATCCATTCGTTCCTTGTGGCGGATTCCCAATTTCGGCGAGCAGGGCCAAGCTCGGCACAGGCGGAGTTGGAAGGTGCAGGTATTTCTCAATAAGCCGTAGCCGCAGCGCTCGTCGATCGGCGTCTTTGTCCTGCTCAATGTCCTTCCGCTGAATTGGATGCAGGTAAATTGTCGCACCAACCTGCTGTGCGGTTCTCAACAACTCCGCCGCAACCTGCGTCTTCGGTTCCAAATCAGTCTTTGACCCAGGCTCCAGCGGAATCAGTACGTTGGTGTCAATCAGGAGCTTCATTCAACAATCTCACCAATCATGTCCGAGGCATCACGCAAACAGCGCCGGCTGTCGTTGAGCTGACTTCAATGGCGTCGCCTTGCCTTGTTCAATGTTTTCGACGGTCTCACGGATGTGGTCGGTGCTGCGGCCGTCCAGGAAACGAATCGCCGACAGGGCGGCGAAGCTGCGGTCGAGTTCAATGCTGAGCCAGCGGCGGTCGAGTTCCTCGGCGGCTTGGCCGGTTGTGTTGGAGCCTGAAAAAAGGTCAACGACCAAGTCACCCGGATCGGTGAGGAACTTGATGAAGAAGCGGGGCAGTTCCAGAGGGAAGCGGGCGGGGTGACTCTCGCGGCCGAGCTCTTTGCAGAGGCGGAGGTAGTGCGAGTTGCTATCTGTGTTCGGGATTTGCAGAAGGTTGGAAGGAATCGCGCCGCCGTTGTCGCGGCCAAAAGATTCGGCGATGTCGTGACCTGAAGGACGCTCTTTGGGCGTGTAGAACTTGGAGGGGTTCTTGAGCAATGTCTTCATTCGGTCCGAGTACGGTACCAAAACTTGAGTGACATCGGCTTTCGGCTCGTCCGACTTCGAGAACCACCAAATCGTGTTGACGGCATCCTTGGCCCGAATCTTCCGCTTGTTGACCCATTCGATCGGCGAAGGCAGTTTCGCGGGATTGAACCAGAAAAATTCCTCGGCCAAGCGATAGCCGAGCGTGTCGCAAAACTCGATCAAGACGCGGAAGTTGTAGAGCGACCGCACCGGCCGCCCGCGCTGATAAGCTCCCCCAAGGTCGACTACGAAGCTGCCGGTCTGCTTCAACGGACGCAGCGCGGCCTTGCCGAACTCGCAGAGCCATTGCACGTAGTTCTGTTGGTCTTCATTGCCGTATGTTTTCTGTCGCAGCAGAGCAAACGGGGGACTGGTCACGATCAGATCAACACTCTCATCCGGCAGCGTCGCCAGCACTTCACGGCTGTCGGCGCATAATTGCACGCCGAGCCGTGTTTGATAAGCCAACCACTCTTTTGGAAAATCAAACACCCTCGCACTCCTTTCGGCGACCTGACGGCCACAGTTCCCAATTCCTAGCGATCCAGCTTTCGGCAAACGCCCACATCACGTTGATCGCGAAATGCAGTTCTGGAGCCGACGCTTGAAGATCAGCCACTGACGACGCGAGCCGCTCACGCGGAAGATGACCCAGCAGCCACGCGGACCATGTGGAACTCGCGTTGGTGCGGCACTCGGCCAGGATGCGGTTCAGCACGTCGTCCGAAAGAGCGTTTTGACGCCGCAACCCTTCGGCACAGCCGGCGGCAATCCGCGGATCCGCATCGTTCAGTCCAGCCGCCAACAAAGTGACGGTCGCTTCGCCAAGTGTGACGATTCCTGCCAACGCTTCCTCACGGAGCGGCACATCCACATCCGCGAAAGCTCGCACGAGTTGTTCGATCGCGTGCGGTTGTGAAGTCCTGCCTAATGACCAAGCTGCCGCGCTACGGAGAAAGTATGGCTGGCGACCGTCATGCAGAATTGCCGCCAGCATCTCGACGGCTTCAGCCGTCGCCGTTTCGCCAAGCGAGATCACGGTCTCAAGCTGGGACTGCGGGTCGTTGCTGCGGAAATGCGGTCCAAACAGAGCGTCACACGATTCGCCACAAACGGAGGCCAGATATGACGCCGCCTCCAATCGTGTGTAAACGTCTTCAGCCGGATCGTGGCACAGATTACGGATCACCTCCGTCGCGGACTGATTTTTTGTCAGCCTTGCGAGTTTCACTCCCGCGAATCGCAACGTGCGCTCGCGTGACATGAATAGCGATTCGAGCAGCCCCTGAGTCCGAACGCCGGGACATCGCAGTGACGAAGCTGAAACAGGCGGCACGGACGAAGCAATGACTTCGTTGTTGGCAACGTTCGCGCCGGTCGCCACCACGATCTGCTGGCCGGGCGGTATCTTCCAGGTGTGGCGATGATTGTCCGCAGTCCGCTTGATCGTCACACGATCGCCGGCCCCTGCCTCAACCAAGCCGTCGCGCGATGAGAAGACGGCGTTCCAAGCGATCGACGTTTCGGAGCCTTCGGTGACTCCCTTCGTGCTACTTCGGGCGGGCGGACTCATGCGGAATGATCGGACCGTGAAGTAATTGATCTTCCCGGCGGCGAACCACTCAATTTGGTTTCGCTCGTGCCACCGCGAGACCTCGCCCGTCAATGTGCCGTTTGTCCAACTTTCCTCGACTCGAACCCGGCAAATGGGAAATGCGATCAAATCGTCGTCCACCATGCCGAAATCCCAAGCACGAGATTCTTCCGTCGGGCTGTGAGACATCGAGAGATCAGTGTCCGTCTTGGCTCGACTCTCGACTCGTAGACCGCAATTCAAACAGACGAGATCCGGAATTCGAACTCGCTTGCGTTTTACATCTTTCCAAAGCTTCGTATCGGTGGCACCGCGTTCGAGCTCAACAACGACGTGGCCGTATTTCGCCAAGTCATCGCAGACTGCTCGTGCTCCAACAGCTCCCATCGCGATCTTGCGAAAGAAACTGGAATCCGGCTTGAAGGCCATCCTCGCCATGCAGTGCGTCCTTTCCAAACTGTGTCTGGCGAGACTCTATCGAATTTCGCGGTTCAATTCAGCAATAGAGCAATTGCTGTCGACAACTTGTCGCAGCTCGATTCCTGCCGGACCTCATCGTTGCCAGCTCACGCGAGAATCTCGTTGACGACTCTCCCATGCACGTCGGTCAGGCGGAAGTAGCGGCCTTGGAATTTGTAGGTCAGGCGTTCGTGGTCGATGCCGAGAAGGTGCAGGACCGTCGCTTGGAAGTCGTGGACATGGACGGGGTCGCGCGCGGGGTTGTAGGCGAAGTCGTCGGACTCGCCATACGAAAAGCCGCGTTTCACTCCGCCACCGGCCATCCAGATGGTGAAGACGTAGGGGTGATGGTCTCGGCCGAGCGTTTTCTTGTCGTTGATGTCCCCCTGGCAGAACGGAGTACGGCCGAACTCGCCGCCCCAGATGACCAGCGTGTCGTCGAGCAGGCCGCGCTGCTTGAGGTCTTTGACCAGCGCGGCGCTCGGCTGGTCGGTGTCGCGGCATTGGATTTCAAACTGCGTCGAGAGATTGCGGTGATGGTCCCAGCCGGCGTGGAAGCATTGCACGAAGCGCACGCCCCGCTCGACCAGCCGCCGAGCCATCAGGCAGTTGTACGCGAACGATCCCTGCCGAGTGACATCCGGGCCGTAGCTCTCGAGCACATGTTTGGGTTCAGTGGAGAAATCGGTCAGCTCCGGGACGCTGGCCTGCATCTTGTACGCCATCTCGTACTGAGCGATCCGCGTGACGATCTCCGGGTCGCCGACCTCCGCGAACTTCTGTTCGTTGAGCGTCTTGAGATCGTCGAGCAGCCCGCGTCGTACCTCGCGGCTCATGCCGTCCGGGTTCGAGAGGTACAGTACCGGCTCGCCGCTACCTCGGAACTTCACCCCTTGATACTTCGACGGCAAGAAGCCGCTGCCCCAATAAAAGTCGTAAAAGATTTGCCCGCAGGTTGCCTCTTTGTCGCGTGACGTCATCACCACGAAGCCGGGGAGTTCGTCTGCTTCGCTGCCGAGTCCGTAAGTCGCCCACGCTCCCATGCTGGGGCGGCCGGGAATTTCGGCTCCTGTTAGAAAGAACGTGATTGCCGGAGCGTGATTCACCTGTGTCGTGTGCATCGACTTGATGAACGTGACCTCATCGGCGATAGATCCGATGTTCGGCAGCAGCTCGCTGAGCCACGTTCCGCTATCACCGTATTGCCGAAATGGTTTGAACGCCGGCAGCACCGCTTTGCTTTTCTGCCCTTGAGTCATCGTGCTCAGCCGCTGACTTTTGTGGATCGACTCCGGCAACTCCTCACCGCGATGCTTTTCCATCTGCGGCTTGTAGTCGTACATGTCGACGTGCGGCGGAGCCCCGTTCTGCAACAGGTAAATGACGTTCTTTACCTTCGGCGGGTGATGCGGCACGTCGGGCAAGCCGCCGAACTGCTTGGGCGGTTGTGGAATGATTACATCCGCCGCAGACAAATCTTTCGCGAGCAACGAGGCCAGAGCCGACACTCCCAGGCCGACGGCTCCGTTGGCAAAAAGTTGGCGGCGGGTGAAGTGAGCAGAGACCGCTCGTTGATGGATCATCTCTGATCTCCAGTTTGCGGAGGTTCGATCAAGGTTTGACCGCCGCAAGGAATTACTTTTTTGTGAGACACCATTGATCGCATTGCCGGACACTCAAGCACGGCATGGCGAAAACTGGCCTGCGGCCGGCAGCGATGAGCATTAATGTAATGAGTCAACAACTCTGGGCACATTCCCCATCACGGGATGAATCGGGTTTCGAGGTGTGTTGAGATTCGAGTAAACTTACTCGTGATGAATGCGGCCCGTCGAGCCGTTATTCGGCAAGGAACCGATCATGACTAGCCCGTTTCCTGGAATGGACCCGTACATTGAACGCCCCGCGATTTGGCCGGACTTTCATGATGGCTTGATTGCAGCGATCCGTGGCGTCATGCAGCCGTTGTTGAGGCCGAAGTTTGCGGCACTGACTCAAGACCGTTTGTACTTGGTGCAGTCGCAGCGGCCGATCTTTCCCGATGTCGCCGTGGTCGAATCACGTCTGCCAAATTGGCGCAGCGACTCCGGTGCGGTCGCGGTTTTGGAAGCAGACGCTCCAGCGGTGTTTGAGTTAGACGATGAGGAAATCCGCGAGCCGTACATTGAGATCGTGGAAGCCTCTGGTGGTCGAGTCGTGACGGCCATTGAAGTCGTGAGCCCGGCCAACAAGGATCGGGACGAGGGACGGGATGCCTACGAGCAAAAACGAGAGGAGTATTGGGATGCCGGAACGAACCTGGTCGAAATTGATTTGCTGCGTTCCGGTCCTGCGATCGTCAAAGTCGCCAAGTACAAGCTCGATCGATTGCGGCCGTGGGATTACATCGTGGCAGTGAGTCGCCGACGACCGGGAAGGCAGGAAGTTTATGCGTTTCCACTGGAGCATCGTTTACCACGGATCTCGGTTCCGTTGCTCAAAGGTGATCCCGATGTCGTATTGGACTTGCAAGTGGCGTTCGGACGATGCTGGGAGGAAGGCCCCTACCCCGCATTGTCGAATTACGACGCACCGCCACCGGGTAAATTGTCGCCAGAGCGGGTCGAGTGGTGCCAGCAACGGCTCCGCGAAGCCGGGTATTTGAAATAGGTCGCAATCCCGAATCGGGATTAGTCTGTTCGGATGGAATCTATGAAACTTCTGCTTGTCGAAGATGACCAAGTCCTGGGCAAAGCTGTGCAACGCGGGTTGTCCGAGGCGGGGCATGACTGTCATTGGGAACGGGACGGCCGCCACGGCTTGGAGCAGGCGACGTCACATCAATTCGATGTCGTCGTGCTCGATCTGATGTTGCCCGATCTGTCGGGGCGAGAAGTGCTCGCGGCGATACGCGCGCAGGGCGTTCGCACTCCGGTGTTGATACTGACCGCGCTCGGCTCCATCGAAGATCGCGTTCAGGGCTTGCAGGCGGGTGCCGACGATTACCTCGTCAAACCGTTCGCGTTCGCCGAACTGATGGCTCGGCTGGAGGCCATTTGCCGGCGTGCGAATGATCGTCCTTCGACCTTGTTACAAGTCGGCCCGCTGTCGCTGAACCTCACCAATCGCCGAGTCACGCGGGGCGACGTCGAACTGACGCTCACCCCGACCGAATTCAGCCTGCTCGAATTCCTGATGCGCTATGCCGGACAAGTCGTCACGCGCAAGATGCTGTGCGAGCACTTATGGGATTCGGATTGGGAAGGGGTGACCAATGTGATCGAGGTGCATATCAATCGCCTGCGCACCAAGATCGACCGCGGGCAGGCGGAGCCGCTGATTCAGACGGTTCGAGGACGAGGCTATGTCCTTCGCGCGGTTTAGAGCATGGACGCGGACTCTGCGAGCCTGTGAAGGAATTGAGCCGCGACCGTCAGGGAGCGGTCATAAGTCCTTGTCCGTCACACTCCCTGACGGTCGCGGCTCGAAAGATTCACAGGCTC
>JAYVSP010000670.1:0-2455 GCA_043775215.1 Planctomyces sp.
CATTGGCAGGAAAATCGCGTTTATTCGATCAACTGTAGTAGCGACAATTTCCGGACTTTGACAGTCGCTGTTTCAGATGCATGGAGGGCTGCGTCGGCCGCAGCACTCGAGGGTGGGCAGAGTGCCCAAGTGCGCGACGATGTCGCCTGAGAATTTGGCGGAAGCCAAACTGCGAGTCATCTTCACCGCGCACAAGTTGCGCAGATTCTGCTGGCAATCACGGCGATGTGGAACGGGCTAAGACTCGAAGCACGTGGTTATCCACGCATTCATCCACTCCTTGGCCGGAACTCGGCCGCGCGGTATGGCCCTTGCCTTCTCTCGCCATCGTGCTAGTCCAAGTTGGCGCTCGTGCTGGTTCAGCCGGCCACATGGAACAGAGAGGTATCTTATGGGAGTCATGTCGCACTTGTGCTGGGAACTCAGCGAACAGGATCACTGTTCTTCCACATGCAATCATGGAATTGATTGGCCCCCTTTGGATTTTCAGTTGCTGCTGGCGAATCGCATTGTTGATACCAGTTGGCGGCAACACAAAGTCCGCTGGACGCGAGCCGACATCGCCGACTTGTTGTTCGACGCGTTGGACGAATTCGGGTTCGATTGGGCTCGTTCGTCACGGTTGGAAGATCTGAAGTTCCATTTGGTGGCCGCGTACAAAGCCGCTTATGCAGTGTTGCCCGAAGAGCAGCGTGACTTTAATTGAACTGACCCTCCTTAACGATCATTAACCATCAAAGGATTTCCACGCATGATCCAATCGACTTCCCGTTTGACCGCCGCGCCCGCGCTGACGCGGCGGCATTTTCTAACCGCCACAACGGGACTCGCCGGAGCGGCATTGCTCAGTGGCTGCGGCACACCGACCGCACCAAGTGCTCCTGCATCGGGGACTCCTTTGGCGGGGCCTGAAATCAGCCCCACCGCAGGCGCGGTGTCGGCTAGCGAAGCGCCGGAAGTCACCGACTTAAAATTTGGCATCATTGCACTGACCGATTGCTCACCGATCGTGATTGCTCACGAGAAAGGCTTCTTCAAGAAGTACGGGATTAATGCCACAGTCTCGAAGGGAGCAAACTGGGCGGCCATTCGGGACTCGCTGTCGAACGGTGATATCCAAGCGACGCACATGCTCATTGGAATGCCGATCGCCTCGACGATGGGGTTGCTTGGTTCGCCCAAGAAGCCGATGGTGATTCCTTGGCTACTCAATCGGAACGGCCAATCGATCACGCTCAAGTTGGCGTTGAAGGGCAAAGTCACGGACGCCCCCAAGGCACTCAAGCCGTTGGCAGATGCCGCGAAGGCTGCTGGCACGCCGATGACATTCGCGATGACGTTCCCGCCGGGCACGCACGCGATGTGGATGCGGTATTACCTCGCCGCTGGTGGTATCAACCCTGACAAGGACGTCGCGCTCATCACCGTGCCGCCTCCGCAGATGGTTGCCAACATGAAGGTCGACAAGATGGACGGCTACTGCGTCGGCGAACCGTGGAATGCTCGCGCAATCGCGGACGGCATTGGTTTCACGTCGCTCAACACCCAGGACATTTGGAAGGATCATCCAGAGAAAGTGTGTGCCTTCACCGAGGAGTTTGCGGAGAAGAATCCCAAGACGGTCAAGGCTGTGCTCAAGGCTCTGCATGAAGCGAGCATCTGGCTGGACAATATGGACAATCGACCGGAGCAGGCGGAGATCGTCTCGAAAGCGACTTACATCAACTGCCCGAAAGAGATCATTCTGGGTCGCTTGCAAGGTCACTACGACATGGGCGACGGACGCTCCAAGAAGGATCCCAACTACATGATCTTCCACGAACGCAACTGCAACTACCCGCAGCTCAAGTATTGCAAGTGGTGGCTGACTCAGTTCCGCCGCTGGGGCATGGTGGACGGCGCGCCCGACTACGACGGTATCGCCAAGAAAGTCATGCGGCCCGATCTCTATGAAGAAGCGATGAAGGAAATCGGCTTCGCTCATGGAGGAGCGAACTCCGATCCCGAAACGTTCTTTGACGGTGTGACATTCGATCCCGCCGACCCGGAGAAGTACGCGACGTCGTTCGCGATCAACAGCTTGAAGTAAAGGTCACGAGGTGACGACGACAGGAGATTCCTCATGGCGGAACAACGCGGAACATGGCCGCTCTGGGCCGAGGCTCTGACGAGTTGGACGGTGTGGCGACGTTCGCTGATTATCGGCCTCATCGTCGGACTCGTGCAAATTGCGGTGAATCAAGGAGACCTGTGGGTCCGGCTGCAAATCAGCTCGACCTTGATCCTGAAAACATTTGTGACGCCAATAATTGCCATCAGCGTCGCTCTGTTTTCTTCGGCGGGAGCCTATGGGGAACTCAGCCGACGAACATTCCTGGCAGACGACCCAGCGGGTGCCAGCCTTCGGAAGCCAACGCTTGTGTCCGGGGGCTGACGCCGCCCGGCTCGCCAAAAA
>JAYVSP010000671.1:0-6651 GCA_043775215.1 Planctomyces sp.
GGCATGGGAATCGAGCGACTCCGTCGATTGGTCGATCTCAAAATAGACGTTGAACCGCCGGCTGGATTGCGAGAATTGAAAGAAGCAATCGGGCCGATATTTCTGCACGCCGACCTCCAGCACGGCCTCACCATCGCCGCAACAGAAAGGAATGTCGGTACGGTTGCGGTGTGCGGCCACGAACGTCTGCACGATGATTTCGGCCAGCGCTTGCGTGTGCTGAAATCGCGAGGGAGCAATCGCCTCGAATCGCGAGCGATGGGGTAGCTCGGCATCCGGGCCGTGCAAGGCGCGGTAGCCCTCAGCCGTCAGCTTGTACCAATTGACGGGGCCGCCCACTCCCTCACTCGCTGGAAATGTTCGCAAAAAATGGTGGTCCGCGAGTGTCTGCAACCGCTCGCGCACACGCCGTTCGTCTCGGAACGGCTCACCGGCGAATGTCTCGCTGGCCTTCAATAGCAGCATCGTCGTCGCGGGCGTGCGATCCAAGAGCCGCAGTAACGCTTCATCACGGGCCGACAGAATCAATCGGTTTGTCATACGTCGGAAACGAGCGTAGCATCGTTTCCCTCTTCCCATCTATCACTATGCCACGGACCGGATATGTGAACGTCGATCAGCTTCAAGCGGAAACGCCTCTCGCAGAGGCGGCGGCCAAGTGTGGCGTGTCTCTCGACCCTCACGGCGGCGGCAATGAAGTTCGGCTCGATTGCCCGTTTGGATGCGGCGGTGATCACTGCGGTTGACGCGAGATTGCCGTCAACACGGACAATCCGCAAAAGGTCTTCATGTGCCATGCGTACCAGTGCGGGTTTCGGGGCAACCTGCTGACGCTCATGCACGGCTGGCTCACCGACACTCGGCCGAGCGGCGAGAAGCTCAAAGGGGACGAGTTCCATCGCGTCAAAAACATCCTCGCGAGTGACACCGCAGTGCCCGCCAAGACTGACCACGTCGAACCAAAAGCGGCTGACGACTCCGCTCTTCCATCTTCCACCCGCAATGCTCCACTCGCGGAATCGGATGACGCCAAGATTCGCGAACTGGCGACGCTCGACGAAAAGTTTCTGGTCGATGTGGCCCACATGCCGCCAGCCGCCGCGAGCTACGTCCGCCGTCACCCCTGCCTCTCCCCTGAGTCGATGGCGAAATGGCGAGTCGGCGTCCTGCCGATGGACGGTGGCGGCGACAAACGCGGGTTTAGCTTGCGCGGAAATCTCATCTATCCGCTGCTTTCCGAAGAGGGCCAAGTGCTAGCGTGGATCGGACGCGATCCCAACTACGCGAAGAGAAAGAACGAGACTTCGCCCGCCTCTCTCCGGCCGAGCGATCGGAAGCCACCGCTCCGATGAAACATCGTTTTCCGAAAGGCATTCATCGCGGCTTGGAACTCTTCAGGCAACAAGCCAGCCGACTCAAGGAACCGGGCTATCGCGAGTCAATTGCTCGTCACGGCATCATCGTCGTTGAAGGCTTCAACGACGTGATTGGCCTCGACAATCTCGGTGTCCCGGCGGTCGCTGTGATGTCCAACCGCATGACCGAAATGCAAGGCGACAAAGTCGCCGCGTGGGCGAAGCAACTCGGCAACGGGCGCGTAACGCTGATGTTCGACTGCGAACCCAGCGGCATCGACGGAGCGAAAGAGGCTCTTTGGTTCTTCGCGCAGCGACAGCTCGATGTGCGGTTGGCTTGGACGCCGTGGATGCACGCCGGAAAGTTTGTGGGCAAGCAGCCAGAGACACTCACAGCGGACGAATGGAATGAAGCTATCCGCCTTTCCCGTTGATCCGGTGGCGGTCTCGCCGCGTCCCGTCGTGGCTCCGCCACGCACACACCGGGCCGCGTCGTGAGTGGAGCCTCTGAGTGGTACGCTGGCACTCGTGATCGCCGATCGTCTCGTCGGCGAGTCGTGACGCTTCGCGTCGCTCACGCCGTCGGGCGTGCATGGTGCGGGCACTACGTCGTCGGCCGTGAAGGCGGCAGCGACAGGACGGAATGCAGCCGCGTCGGTCACGAAGGTGCCAGCGTGTCGAAAGTCCGTCCTGTCGCGGCCGTCAGCCTGCGACGTAGTGCCCCTCTTCGTGTCGCTGTTTTCGGCTTTCCAAAGCCGAGTGGCTGGTCGAACTCTGTTCGCTGGAATTCCGCCGCATTGCCGCCGGAGCCGGCGATATCCAGGCGGGAAAATGGCGATTCGGTGGCGGGCGCGAGAGCGGCTCATTGCCGCTCCCCTCTTTTCTCCTGAGTCGCTTACCGTCCGGCCCGCTCCGTCGGGCCGGTGTGGTGTCGTTCAAACTTTCTCAAAAGCAGTTCGTTTCCCTTTGTCTTACAGAATCGCTTTGTAAGAAGCTTTGTAGGCGAACTCACGAATGCCGATCCTTGGCTTGCAATAGCCAACGAGTGAATCCACTCCAGAGAAAAAGGTCCGGCGAATGCCGATAACCAGTCCGGCGAATGCCGATAGTTGCTCCCCTGAAAAGGTCCGACTAATGCCGACATGACTTGCCTGCTCATACCGCTTGAAGATGGGCAATCCTTTGTCGCTCAAGTGCCCACGAAACAAATTCTGGAAACTCGAAGTTCTCGCGTTCCATGCGAGCCACCGTTGCTTGCCGAGCAGTCTCAGTGGCGCGGTGCGGATCAGTGAGCTTGTGAAGCGTGAGCAAGATCGGAAAGGTTGTGTCGTAGGCAGCACGTCCTGTAATCGACTCACAGAATTCCTGAAACGCCTTGGTGCGTGCTTGGTCGTACTCAGCTCGCAACGTCTGCTCGGCCGTATCGACTGCAGCTTTGCGGTGCTCCCATTGCTCGCGTTCCTGCTGCTTCTCGTGAGCGTACATCCAATCGGGCGGCATTCGGTTGTTCTGAATGCCGTCGATCAGGAATGCGGCGGCAGAGACTTTGAAACCGGGGAAGCCGCGCGGCTGCTCGTGCATCGCGGCATCAGAAATTTTGACCCAGCGCACGATCACGCCGCGCGAGACCTCCCGGAACAAACGCCGGATTCCTGCCTCATCGACACCGATTTGTTGGAGTGGTTCAAAGAGTGGGTCATCCGCAATCGCATTCTTTTCGTTTGTCGTGCGTTTTGTCAGTGGTTGGTGGAAGTAGGCTCCCTCGCACAGAACCACGACGTAGCTGCCCTTTCCTCGCTTGAGAAACAGGTCTTTCAGATCGGACTGTCCCTGACCGAGAGCAATGACGCTGTGACGGAGCAATTCGCGAAGGCAGTTCGTGAGGTCAAACTTTCGTTTCTTGAGCGGGCGATCCGCAGCGAAGCCGAGTCCATTGATCGTCAAATCATGGACGTTGAGGAAGACGCGCTTCGATCGCCAGAAGCGGTCCTTGATTTTTAGGAAGAGTCGTCGCTCAACCGGCATACTTCATCCCCAAGCGTTTCTTGGTGACAGCCAGAGGGATCGGCTTCTCTCCCTTGCGTTTCATCGCGGCCAACGTCCGTTTCGCATCACGGACATCCGCTTCGTCTTCTATCTTCTCCAGCAACTCCAAATCTTCCATCGACACCAACGCGGCGACACCTTTGCCGCGCCGTGCCAATACAACCCGCTCGCCCGCGTAGGCCACTTTGTTGAGCGTGTCCGCTAAGTTGTCCCGAATCTCTTTGATTCCGACTTGAACCATGATGACCCCTTCGTTGACGGCAATACGGTTTCTCGTTCGTGTACATCATCGTCATTGTGCCTCCAAACGACGAGTTTCCTTTTCACGCCACTTTTCTGGACGGTTGCCAATCGGCCGCCGCGCTTTTGCGATGGCTCGGCCAGTTGCAGACGATGGACAACGCGCCGTCGCGGAGTCGATCGACAATCTGAGCTCCGATGCGTTTCTCCGCTTCCTCGCCGCTCGACACGTTCATCGTCGTCCAGGTCGGTCGCAGGTCGCGATAGCGTCGATCAACGATGCGCCACAGCACTGATTGTTGAAACGGCGTCAGCGACTCCGACGGCGGCACGGGATCAGAGATCAGCAGAATCTTGGGCGACGTGTAGGCGCGCAGCGCGTCACGTTCACGGGTTTCCGAGGTAGCCCGCCCGCTTTTCCTTCAGCACGTCCTCGCGAATTCGCCTTCCAATATGCCGGTAAAGTCCCACCAGGTCGGAGTTGACTGCCTGAGCCGTCCTTTCCCGCGCCTGTTCAATCAGCCCTCGCAACTCGTTCAACAGCCGTGTGGCGCTGACGAGTTCAGTTTTCGCTGCCTTGGCTGGCAGCGTCTTGCTTTTGGTTTCTTTCTGTTTCGCCATTGCTCATCCTTGGGGCAGTTTTCCAGACACCACCATCGAGGCATCGTCCCAACTGCCCACGTTGATCGCCTCAGATTATCAGCCATCCCAATTTCCGCACAGCAAGAATTGCGCGAGCAAGCTGTTTCAAGTCGGCTGAATTTCCGAGAGATTGAGTCGGAGATTGTTGTTTTCGGTCGTTGCGAAATATCGCCGAGTAGTCGTAGATAAAAGACGTTATCAAGCACTACTTCAGCGGAGGAGCGTGAGCCAATCAGAGGACGACCAACTGCCGATCAAGGCAAGGATTGCGGCCCCAAGTTCATTAGAAATGTCGAGCGGACTGCCGAGGTTGGTGACTCATGCGGGGAACGCGGCCAGCTTCGCTTACGAGGAATTCTGCTTCGGAAAAGTCAGGAATCCGCACACACGCCGGGCATACCAGTCCGCTGTTGATCGCTTCCTCGACTGGTGTGGCTCACATAACTTAGAGCTTCATCAAATCGCTCCGAAGCACGTTGGCCAATACCTTGACCGCATGGCCGTTGGCCCGACGACGAAGAAACTCCACTTGTCGGCACGTCTCTGTGTGATGACTGAACGAAGCAATCAAATTGCACATGCCACTGGCCCCCAGGCTGGGCAGATGGCACGAGTTCGTCAGCGGCTCGACTTACTAATTCCGGTCAACTAACCCTCAAACAAGCGAACTCGTGGGGCAGGTTTGTAACCTGCCCGTGAAATATCGCGGTTTTCATTATTTTGTGTTTCACTCGAAATCAGAGTCCGTGATTGACGGGCAGGTTAAAAACCTGCCCCACGACTGCGACCTCGCTTGTTTGAAGACTAACTAATAAGAAAAGTGTGCATCAGGCATCAGGCATCAGGCATCATGAACTCCCACAGTTCGTTTTCGTGCAACCAAGTGGGGTCGGCATTCCGAGCGATGAATTCGTCAATAGTCAGGCCGTCAATCAACTGGGGACGCGGAAGGCGTTTCTGTTTGCCGTTGATGAAGATCGTCATGTACTTCGCCTTTCGCTCGCGACGTGCTCGGCGTTCAGCGGCCGTCAACTTGCGCTTTGGTTTTGCCATGTGTGGGCTCGCCGATTGACGACTCAGGTCCGACATCATTTCGCCGCTTTACCGGCACCACCCTACTCGTCGCAATACTGCGGCGGGGAGTTGCCCACCCGTTTGATGATCCGCGGGTAGGTAACGGTCGGGATCGATTGCTCGATCCGATCGACTTGGACTTGGTGATACCAATCGTCACCAAAGTCGAACCAATAGCCAAACGTGCGGTGCAATTTCAGGCCCAGGTCGTCCAGTTTTGTTGAGCGAGCATCACCGCATTTCTTTTCCTGCGAGTCGGGGATTCCAAAGTTGGGTCCATCGGGATCGAAGGGACGCTTGCCGAACTAGAATTCGTAGAGATGCTCGTCCCAGCGGTCATACGCTTTGAAGATGGCTTGGTGGAGTTGTTCGAGCGTTTGGTGACGGCGCGAGGGTATCGGCCAGAAACGGTTCGGGATCAGTTTAAGGCTTGGTGTACTCGCAAGCTCAAGGCGGTCCATACGACGCGAACATGTTTTTGGACGGAAGGTGGCAGTCGCCGGTGGTTGAATACGGAGGACGATTTGGCGGCAGCGATTGTTTATGTGATGGAGGCGCAGGATGCGGTCGAACAATTGCTCGAATCGCTTAAGCTCAACCGCCGAGAAATCGCGCGATTCAAAGCGGCGGGCGAACGATTCGCTCAACTCGAACAAGCGGCAGAAGCCGAACGCGCCTTCACCAGCATCGTCGAGGCGCTGCCGCTTGAAGCGGAGAGTCACTCGCTGTTGGCGGAAGTCCGCGAGTCACAGAACCGCTGGCTCGACGCGATCGCTCATTGGCAACGCGCGGCCGAGTATCGCTCGCTCGAACCGGAACCGCTGCTGCGGCTCGCTGCTGCACAGATTCACGAAAGGCAAAACCGCGATGCCGACATCACGCTCCACAAGCTGGAAGCGAAAGCCTGGGAGCCGCGCTTCGGCGATATCTCCGGTCGAACTCACGAACTGCGGAAGCGGCTGACACCGTAAAATTGTGGAGCGACGCTCCGCATTGCAATTCACGACGCGGAGCTTCGTGCCACACTGCTGTGGGCCTCGCCGCGATAGACTCCTCTGCTTCCGAAAGTTGTTGCAGTTGAGTCAAGTTTTCGCGGGCGATGAGGAATAAGGTAAAAATTGGGTTGTTCTGGGATTTGAGTTGTTCCCATCCGTGTGGCCTTCTGATCCGTGTGGGACTGAGTTGCCAGAGCTTGACCGATCTCAAAGAACGCCGACCCACACGGATAAGAAGGCCACACGGATGGGAGCAAGACCTCGACACCCTGGTCGGAGGACCCTTCGGTCAGAGGCCT
>JAYVSP010000672.1:0-4501 GCA_043775215.1 Planctomyces sp.
TCAAACCCAGGGCGGCGCTACGCGGCTGACGCCGCTCCGCTCTGCCCTGGGCTTTCGAGTTTTTGCCCTTTGGGCCAGGACGACAGCGCAACTTCAAAACTTGCGTTTCAGGCTTGAATTCTACACCCTGCTCGACACGGGGTGGTCTCGTGAATAATTCGGGCTAGCGCGTTCCGGTTGATCAAATCGGATCGACACGAATCACGCACGGTCATTTAGGACACTCCGAAGAAATCACAGGCGAGCCGCCTGTGCTACGGGTTCACTGGCCGAGCACATGCCGCAACGCGCCTTCAAGCTTCGGACAACGATAGGCAAATCCGCTTGACTGTAAGCGGGTCGGTAGGACTCGCGTGCTGGCGAGCAACAACTCGTCGGCCATTTCTCCCAGCAGTAGCTTTGCGGCAAAAGCCGGCATCGGAAAAATCGTGGGACGATGTAACACTCGCCCGAGCGTCTTCGTGAAGTCTCGATTCGTTGTCGGCTCTGGCGAGACGGCATTCACAGGACCGGACAACGATTCGCAATTGATGGCGTGATGAATTGCTCCGACCACATCATCCAGCGCGATCCAACTCCAAAACTGCTGGCCCGAACCGACAATCCCGCCAGCACCCAATTTGAACGGCAGCAGCATTTTTGCGAGTGCTCCGCCGTGCGGAGTCAGCACGACGCCAATTCGCAGATTGACCACGCGAATCCCCGCTTGCCGAGCCGGCTCGGCGGCTATTTCCCAGTCGCGGCAGACGTCGCTCAAGAAGCTCGTGCCGGGCGGACTGCTTTCGGTCAGCACTTCATCGCCACGATCTCCGTAAAAGCCGATCGCCGACGCACACACTAGCACACGCGGCTTCCGCGTTAATTTGGCCAGAGCCTTGCTCAGTAGGACGGTCCCGTTCACGCGGCTGTCACGAATGCGTTCTTTTTTGGCGGCATTCCAGCGACCGGAGGCAATGTTCTCGCCCGCCAAATGAACAACCGCATCAAGCCCTTCCAGTTTTGCGGACTCGATTGTGTCACCAGCCGGATGCCAAACAATGTCATCCGCGCCGTTAGCCGTTCCGCGCACGAGCCGCAGCACGCGATGTCCGCCCGTCTTCAGAAACGACACGACGGACGAACCGACCAACCCCGTTGAACCTGTTACCAAGATGTTCATGATGCCGACTCCTTGTACTTGCTTGTGAGCAGTCAAATCCGCAATGGTCACTCGATGCCGATACGCGAATGTCCGTGCCAACGACTTCTGAATCGACGAACCCAGCAGTGCTCGTCCCAACCATCCCAGCGGCACATTGTATTGAATGCGGTCTTCCAGCCAACACGTTGCTCCGTCGGACGGGATCATGCGATGTGTATGTTCCCAGCGTGCGAACGGTCCTGCAATCTGCACATCGCGAAAACCAATTCCGTCCGCGAGCGTTTGGTGCTCGGCAATCCAAGTCTTGCGAAGCGGACCGATCCGCAGCCGGAATTCCGCGCGGTTGCCATCTGCGAGCGATCGTGCCGCCTGCACGAGTTCGATGTTCTCCCAAGGAGGCAGCAGCCGCTCGAACGCTCCCGGCCGAGCATGCCAGGCGAGTAGCTCATCCGCCGGAACGGGCATCAAGCTCCTTTGAATGAACTCCGTCACGCCAATCCTCTCGATATCTCGACCGCGCATTCATACTGCTAGCGGCGGCCGCGCCAGTGAGGTTGACGGAGTCCTGGCCCATGCCGCCCGTGATCGCGATCGACCGAATCGGCGCGAATTCGCTCGATGCGACTCGAATTGCCAAACTGCTCAGCAGCAGCGGCGGTGGTGGTGTGAACGGCACTGATCGAATTCGACGAGCGGTGACGCAGAGGTCGAGAATATCGCGCTGATGGAATCACTCGTCTGTGTTGCCGAACGGCGAATCGTTCAGTGGTTCAAAGAATTGTTTGACCTCGGTCCGAGTGAGCGAAGTTTTATCGGACGGAACGACGAGGTTGGCCTGCGAATCGACTTCCGATTCAGCATCCTGCTCCGAGTCAGCCTCGTCCAGGAACTTGGATTTCGCGTTTCGGATTTCACGCTTCGGATTTCGGAGGTGATTGGCCTGCGAATCCGTTTCCAATTCGTCGCTCTCGTCCGAGTCAGCCGCTTCGACAAACTTGGATTTCGAGATTCGAGTGTCGAGTGTCGGCTTTCGGATTTCGAGTTTCGTGATGTGTTCCGCGGGAGCCATGCCATCCACGACGAGCAAGTCGTTTTCATCCGTCAGCGAACCTTTCTCGAACTGCACGTTCTTGAGGCTCACGGCGTATTCCGCTCGGCATTGGAAGTAGCGAATCTCGGCGTCGGCGACCTTGCGTTGTGCGTCGAGCACTCGGTCCACGTCCACCGGCAATCCGTTCTTCTCCTCGGCTTGCAGCGACAACAGAACTTCCCGTGCCGCGAGATACCGGTTCAGGCCGTTCTGGCAGGCCTCGAACGCTCGCACGGAATCGCCGAGTGCGTTGCTGAGATCGTGAATGACGTCTCGTTCTTGTTCGCGCTGAATGGCCCGTTCGTGGGCCAACGCCAGTTCGGCGTTCGCGATTGCGGCGTGCCCTTGTCGAAAACCGAGCGGCATCGACATTTCTAAACCGACTAGCCATTCCTGATGCTCGCCGGTTCCCAAGTTGCCCACGGACGAAACGGGCATCCCGCCACCCTGTTCTCCGCTGGCGATCAACTTGTCACCGAAGCCTCGGAAGCGATAGCGGCCCAGCACGTCGAGCTGCGGATTGATGAAGTTCTGCGAGGCCAGCAACTCCATCTCACGGCGGCGGATCTTCAACTGTTGACGGCGCAGTTCCGGCCGGCGAGTGAGTGCTTCGGTCATGACGGCGTCCCAGTCGTAAACCACTTCGGCCTCGTCGGGATCTTCTTTCGGACGCAACAGTTTGCCGTCGCTGATCGGCAACCCGATCATCAATCGCAATCGACGTTCGCTGACCTGCACGCCGCCGTTGGCTCGCAGTGTTCCGCCGCTGCTGCCGTTGCGGCCTTGTGTCCCTTGCAGCAGACGTCCCGCCAGCGAGTCGTCCACTTCGGATTTGAAGCGATAGTATTGCTCGCGAGCTTGAGCTTCTCGCGACGCGGAAACTCCTTCCGCTTCGACTTGAGCTTTGATCTTGCGCCAGGACTCCAACGAGTTGTTCATCGCTCGGCGACGCGCATCCAGTTCACGATACGAGTAGTACAAATCCCAATAAGAATTGACCACGTTGCTGACGTAGTCGCGAATGGCCATCTCAAAGTCGGTCTGGTTGATGTCCGTGTTGACGCGGGCAATCAGGATGCCGTTGTAGACACCGGGTGCTCCGCTGGGACCAGCGATGCGGTTGTATTGCAGACCGCCACCTTGCAACAGCGGCTGCCGAACTTCCGCTTCGACGAAGGTGTTCCAGGCACTCGGAAAGATGTTGCCGGGAGCATTGTTCTGGTCCATGTCGGACGCAGTGCGGAGAACAATCTGCGAACCGATCGCCGTGCGTTTGGACAGTTCCGCCTTGTAGTCGTGATAGTCTTGCATAAAGGCGTTGATGCCGCCTGCAAAAAACGAATTGTTGTAGATGCGGTTGTTGTGACTGAAATTTGCGGAGGATCGGAATTGTGCATCGAACGCACTGAGTGCCGCGGCTGGACCGAATCGGGGATCGGTCTGTTGCAGTCCAAGAGCATATCGGGACCGTACGGCTTCTGGCGTTCGCAGCAGTGTGCCGCCCAAGTCGCGCAGAACTTGCGAATTCTGCATCGCGATCTGCAGCACGTCTCCGACACCGACGTCCATATATTCGATCGGCTGACCTTCGCGAATTGTCTTGCCGGTCACGGGAGGCGCCGACCACGCGGCCGAATGAATTTCCGGGATCGGTTTGTCCGCCAGCGCCGCGATGCGATCGATCTCGCTCGTGCTGTTGAAGACCGTCTTTTTGACGGTGCCTCGCGATGCACACCCCACGATCGCCACACATGCGGCGGCGGTCATCAATACCGCAGCCGTTCGCACAATCCTTGTGCGGCGTGGGGGCGGAGTCGTGGAAGTGAAGCAGTGTCTGGCCGACATCCGTGTCGTTCCCAACATCTGGCGGTCGAAATTCGTGGCGGCTTGACGGAGCCGTCACCCAAGGGCGAAAACCTCAGCAGTCGCAAAGTCAAAACCTTGCCTTCCACTCATCGGCAGACAACTCGCCAGTTGGCAAATAGAATTTTCCAATTCTGCGGGTTAGAACGAAAAGTAAAGAGATTCCGCCCTCAAAACGCTGGTTTCAGAAGGGATAGGCAACCTGGGTAGCTAGTCGGGCCGGGCGTATACCATTCACCCGAAGCGGGAGTTTTGAAGTTGCGCTGTTGTCCTGGCCCAAAGGGCAAAAACTCGAGGCTCTTCCGGTGTTCCGGGGAGGTAAGCTTCAAAGCCACGGATGAAACACGGATTGAACACGGATCAGGACGGCGAACAAGGCAAAGAAGATATAGAGTGAGGTAACGGAA
>JAYVSP010000673.1:0-6394 GCA_043775215.1 Planctomyces sp.
GGCTAGCGCCGTGCCGCTCACTTACCCAGGAGTTCTCGATTCATGTTTCATCTGCAAAACATCACCAAAATCTACCGTCGGCGGCAGCAAGAAGTCGTCGCGTTCAAAGCGAGTTCGCTCGACATTGGAACGGGCGAGTACGTCGCCGTTGTCGGTCCCAGCGGCAGCGGCAAGACGACGCTGCTGTCGATGCTTGGTGGCATGTTGTCTCCGGATAGCGGCAAAGTCATCTTCGAGGGCCATTCGCTCTACGACCTGCCCATTACTGAGCGAACACAACTCCGATGCAAGCGAATTGGTTTCGTATTTCAGACTTTCAATCTCGTGCCGTACCTCACGGCGATGGAGAATGTCCAAGTGCCGCTGTTCTTGTTCGGCGTCAGCAAATCCGCACAACGCGACCGAGCCGTTGCTTTGCTCGAACAAGTCGGACTTGGCAACCGCATCGACCACAAGCCGAGCGAACTGAGCACCGGCCAACAACAGCGAGTTGCCCTCGCTCGCACGCTCGCCAACAATCCGCGGTTGATCCTGGCCGATGAGCCGACCGGCAACCTCGACCCCGACAGCCGTGAAGCCGTCCTGACATTGTTCGACAACTTTGTGAGTGAAGGTCGCACAGTTGTCATGGTGACCCACGACTCGGCCGCCGCCGCGCGGGCACCACGCCGGATATCTTTGAGAGATGGCGAGATTACTGAATCGACGATGACAGTCGCGAAGAATGCCGCATAGCTCAGCCCCATAAGCGAGCGGCAGAAAAGAATTTACCAAGCATGGGTCAGGCACCGGCCAATAAGTCTCAACTGCCGCTCGCCTTTGCGAAAGGAATTTGTCATGAACCTGATTAAAAAACACCTTCTGTTGACCTGTCTAATTGCCGCGAGCTTCGGCCTTTTCGGCTGTGGCCGGGATGCCGCTCCACCGCAAGTCGCGAAGTCCGATCCCGCCGAACATGCCGCTCACAAAGACGGCCACGATCACGGCAACGAGAAAGGGGGCCACGACCATTCCGGCTGGTGGTGCGGCGAGCACGGCATCCCCGAAGCCGAATGCTCGTTCTGTGATGACAGTGTCCGGATGGCATTGAAGAAGAAAGGGGACTGGTGCAAAGAGCACGACCGTCCCGATTCGCAATGTTTCCTCTGCCACCCGGAAAAGCTCGACGAGTACGCCGCGAAGTACGAAGCCAAATTCGGCAAGAAGCCGCCCAAAGCCGAGATTGTCGGAATCGACTCGGAATGAAAATCCTGCGAAACCGCATCGCCGCGTCCGGGTTCAATCGTGGTTGTTGCTGTGCCAGTTCGCGAGATAGAGTTCTCGCGATCTGATGCAATCTGGCGTTTGAAGCTTTGTCAGAAAGGCCCTTCCGATGCGATGGAATCTTCGGCAACTCGGATGGCGGCGGGGACTGATGATCGCTGTCACCGGCGGCTTGGTGGTGGGATGCGTTTCGGCCTCGCTGTGGTCGAATCGCCTCAAGGCCGAGGAACCCGCTCGCAACGCGAAAGTGGCGGACGCGCAGGCGATCGTGGCGGAAGTCGATCGGCGGATTGAGGCGGAACTCGCGGCGAGCAACGTCACTCCGGCAGGACTCGTGAACGACGAGGACTTTTTGCGGCGAGTGAGCTTTGACATCGCCGGCACTCTGCCGACCGCGAAGGAAGTGACGTTGTTCGGACTTGATCCCGATCTGGACAAGCGAACTCAGTTGATTGAGCGGCTGCTGGCCTCGGACGACTACGCCTTGAATTGGGCGATGTACTGGCGGGACGTGATCTTTTTGCGAGCGACCAACGAGTTCGCGCGAGTCGCGATCCCGTCGTTCGAGACCTGGATGACGCAGCAGCTTCAGCAGAATGTTGGCTGGAACAAGATCGCTCGGTCGCTGATCACGGGCTTGGGAGATATCCAAGAACACGGCGAAACGGCGTTCGTTTTCGCTCATCAGGGGAACGCGGAAGAAACCGCCGGTGAGGCGTCTCGCATTTTCCTCGGCATTCAATTGCAGTGCGCCAACTGTCACGATCATCCGACTGACAAATGGAACCGCGATCAGTTTCATGCACTGGCCGCGTTCTTTCCGCGCGTCTCGATTCGCCGCGAGCCGAACAATCCTGCCGGCTTCACCATCGTGTCCTTCAACGAACAGAACGGTGGCCGACCGTTCCAACAAATCTTGGCGGATGCACCGTTCTTCTTTCAGCGGTTCGACACGAACAAAAACGGCAAGCTGTCGAAGGCCGAAGCAGCGGACTCGCCGCTGAGCCGGCCGTTCGACCGGTTGATCGAGTTCGGCGACGCCAATCGCGACGGCATGTTGACGTTGAAGGAACTCAAGGAACACATCAGCCCGCTCGGCCGGCCGATTAAGATCGTGGACGGCGGAGCAGCGGTGAAGAATCTGTTCGTTTATTCTTCACGCGGGGAAGAATAGTTCGCAAGCAAGGCTCTCGTTGCGGGTGGGATTAGTTTTTATCCAGTCCCTTCCTTCTGAAATCGCACCGTTTATAAAGACGGAGCTGAGAACACCTGCAGCTCACACAGACTCCCGACCCCTTCGCTCGACCCTGAGGAAGTGATGAGGAATATGAGGAAGTGATGAGGAATATGAAGATCAAATACGGACAAATCGGCGTCGGGCATGCGCATGCGAACAAGATCGCTGTCTATCGGCAGTCACCCGATTGGGAGGTTATGGGCGTTGTGGAGCCTGATCCCGAACTGCGGCGCCGCGCGGAGAAAGACCCTCTGTACCGCGACCTGCCGTTCGTGACTCAGGAGCAATTGCTCAATACGCCGGGGCTGCAGGTGGTCGGTGTCGAGACGCCGGTTCGCGATCTGCTCAACACGGCAGAAGTGTGTGTCGCGGCGGGCAAGCACGTTCATCTCGACAAGCCAGCCGGGGAATCGTTGCCGCAGTTCAAGCGGTTGCTGGACGAGGCGGCTCGCAAGCATCTGGTGGTTCAAATGGGCTACATGTTTCGATACAGCCCGGCAGTCGTGATGCTGCGAGAGTTCCTGAAAAGTGGCTGGCTGGGCGAACCGTTTGAGGTGCATTCCGTGATGAGCAAAGTCGTGCCGCCCGGTGATCGCCGTAAATTGGCCGAATTCCCCGGCGGGATCATGTTCGAGCTGGGTTGTCATGTGATTGATTTGGTCATCAGCGTGTTGGGCAAGCCGGATGCCGTGAAGCCGTTCGCACGCCACGTCGGAGCGCAAGACGATCGACTGTCGGACAACATGTTGGCGGTGTTCGAGTATCCGCGCGCGATCGCCAGCGTCAAATCCAGCGCGGTCGAAGTCGACGGCGGAGACCGCCGGCACTTCGTGGTCTGCGGCAGCGAGGGGACGTTTCACATTCAGCCGCTCGACGCGCCGTCCGTCCGATTTACGTTGAGCCAACCGCGCGGCAAGTACGGCAAGGGTTATCAAGAACTTCGCTTCGGCAACTATCCGCGCTACGTCGGCGACGCCGCGGATCTTGCCAAGATCGTCCGGAACGAAAAGGAGCCGGACTATTCGTACCAGCATGACCTCACGGTGCAAGAAACGATTTTGAAGGCCAGCGGCCAGCCGACGGAATAGACGGCCTGTCCAATGTCCGACAAACCGCCGGAAATCAACGGTCCCAGAGATCGCTTTCGTCCCGACTGGTGCCATTTTTGTTGCCGGACACGAAGTAATTTCGCCGTGAAGGCTTGATCGTTTCGCCGCCGCCGCTATTTTGACAGGCGCAATTGTCGAAAATAGGTGCCGGTGTGAACGAAGAACTTTACGACGACTACATCCTGGACCATTACGAATGCCCGTACCACAAGGGGCATCTCGCCTGTCCGACGTGTGCTCACAGCGAGAAGAACCCGCTGTGCGGCGACCAAATTCGTTTGGAACTGAAGCTGGATGACCAAGGCAAGGTCGAGAAGGCATATTTCAGCGGCAAGGGATGTGCGATCAGCCAGGCGGCCGCGTCGATCCTGTGTCAGCATGTGGAAGGCAAGACACTGCAAGAGTTGCGTGGATTTCAGGCTCCTGAGATGTTGCAATTGTTGAAAGTGCCGCTGACCGCAACTCGGCAGCGGTGCGGGTTGTTGGGATTCAAGGTGCTCAAGACGATGACGTATTCGTTGGATCAAGCCCCAGTCGACAGCGTCGAGCCGATGCCGGCCAGTTCGGGATAAGCGCGGCCAAGCCGCAAAATCCGAAATCCGAAGAACCAAATCCGAATGACGCCGAGTAATGGCCGTTTTGGATTCGGATTTGGTTCTTCGGATTTGGTTCTTCGGATTTCGAGATTCTCGTTATGGCACAGCAGATTTTTGATCTTGAAGCCGTTCGCCGGGATTTTCCGATCCTTGGTCGGCCGTTGCCGAATGGTGCCACGCTGGCGTATCTCGACAACGGCGCGACGTCGCAGAAGCCACAGGCGGTGATCGACAAGGTGCGCGAGGTCTACGAGACCTGCAATGCCAACGTGCATCGCGGCATTCATCAACTCGGTGACCGAGTGACTGTGGAATTGGAAGCGGCTCGCGAGGCGGTGCGGCGGTTGATCAACGCGGCAGATCCGGCGGAGGTCATCTTCACGTCGGGCACCACGATGTCGATCAACCTCGTGGCCAACGCTTGGGGACGGAAATTCCTCAAACCCGGTGATGAGATCTTGCTCAGTGAGATGGAACATCATTCCAATCTCGTCCCGTGGCAGCAGGCCGCGAAGGCGACTGGGGCGAAGTTGCGGTTCATTCCTCTGACCTCGGACGGCCGATTGGACGCTTCGCATTTTGATCGACTCATCACGTCGAAGACCAAGCTAGTCGCGGTCACGGGGATGTCGAATGTGCTCGGCACGATCAATCCGATTCGCGAACTGGCCGCGCGTGCGAAGCAGGTCGGAGCCGTGATCGTGGTGGACGGCGCTCAGAGCGTGCCGCACCTGCCGACAGACGTCCGTGATCCGGCGATCGACTTTCTGGCATTTTCCGGGCACAAACTTTATGGCCCGACAGGAATTGGCGTGCTGTATGGTCGCCGCGAATTGCTCGAAGCGATGGACCCATTCCTGTGCGGCGGCAACATGATCGACGAGGTGCGGTTGGAATCCTCCACGTGGGGCGAACTCCCCGCCAAGTTCGAAGCCGGAACGCTGCCAATCGCCGAAGCAATTGGGCTTGGAGCAGCGGTTGACTACGTGCAGTCGCTCGGCTTCGAGGCGATTCATGCGCAAGAACACAAGCTGCTCGAACGGACCCTGCGGCTGTTGCCGCAAACTCCGGGAGTCACGGTTTACGGCCCGTCGATCGAACACCGTGGAGCGATCGTCAGCTTCACAGTCGAGAGAATTCATCCGCACGATCTTGCCGACCTGTTCGATGACAAGGGAGTCGCCGTGCGAGCCGGTCATCACTGCACGATGCCGCTGCACGAATGGCTCGACGTCCCCGCGACCGCTCGCGCCAGCTTCGCGTTCTACAACAGCGAAGCGGAAGTCGACGCACTGATCGACGCGATTCATTACGCGCGCCGAAAGTTCCGGCTGGAGTGACATGGTGCAACTTCCAATCTCCAGTTTCCAATTTCGATTTGTAAGTTCGTTCTTTGTCTTCGCGATCTGCGCCGGCCTGACGCTGTGTTGTGCGATTCGCGGCGTCGCCCCGCATGTGAGCGGTACGGCGCTAGCCGCCGGTGTTCTTTCTGAGGAAACTACGCTCCCGGCACCGCTGGCTAGCACCATTCCGCTCAAAGCAACTGATGAGGATGAGGCGATCCGCGAACTGGTCCAGCGCGGCGCGGTCGTCAAGCGATTTGAAGTTCGTGAAGCAGAGACGGCCGGATTGCTGGTGCGGCTGAAACGCGAGCATCTGACTGCGGATGGTCACGTCGATTCGACAATGATTAATTGGCTGGCTCGGCTGCCGGCGCTGGCATTGGAGCTGCGCGGCTTGCCGCTGAGCGACGAGGGACTGAAGCAGTTGCTGGAACAGATCAAACCGATCGGCCTGGACGTCTCTGGCACACTGATCACGAATCGGGGCTTCGCCGTCTTGCGCAACGCGACACAATTGCGGTTGCTCGATTGCAGCTTCACGCGAGTCGATGACGAAGGGCTGAAGTCGTTGGGCGACCTGCGGCACTTACGACATCTTTCGCTATTGAAGTGTGCGGTCACCGATGCCGGTCTGGCTCGCTTAGAGTCGATGTCTTCTCTGCGTGAACTGTATTTGGCCGACACGCGGGTCACGTCGGCAGCGATCGAGCGATTGCGTCGGCGTCTGCCCCAATGCCGCGTGGAAGCGAAGTGACAAATGACACTAACCCGACGCGCCAGCGAGGGCGAACGCTTCACAGCGCTCCGCCGTAAAAAAGTCGAGTGAAGCGTTCGCCCTCGCTGGCG
>JAYVSP010000674.1:0-7645 GCA_043775215.1 Planctomyces sp.
CTTTGTGGTGCTGATGCTCTTTGTAGTCCGGTGGCATGATCGGTCGAGTCATGACCGTTCCGTCCGCCGCCTTAACTGGCGAGAAGAACGGCTTCGGCAGTGACTTCGCGAATTGATACGTGGCGAATTCCTGACCATTGATCGTGACGGCAACCGCGTCGCCGGTGCGCGAGAGTTTGACGGAGTCAGCCGCCAAGCTCGTGGCCGAAAGGATTCCGAGGACAACAAACATCAGCGGCAAGTGGTGCATGCGAATCACGCGTTGGCTCCTTAGCAAAGGAATGAAGGCAAGGGAATGAGTGAGGCATTCGTCGATGTCCGTCGGGGCATTTGAGCCATACCCGTGGATAAACTCAACTTGCCTCTGCGTGTTTCGTTGATTGACGATTGATGAACAAGGATTGTTGATTGTTGAGGTTGTGGTCCCACCGGCGACGCTATCTGCCTTCCTTCAAAAATCAACAGTCCTTGTTCATCAATCGTCAATCTTGGGTTGTGTCAGCGACGGAGTGGAGTTGAAATCCCGTTCAACATGTGCCCGCCCTACATCGCGCCGCGCGAAGTTCGCCAAATGTCGAATGACGTTCTCTCCGATGATCTGGATCGTTGGCGACTCGGCCTTCTTCACACGGCGCGATGAAGGCTACTTTGGGCGAATGATTCGTTCTCGCATTTGATTGACACTGAAACTGTCTTTGGAAAGGCATATCGTGAATCGCGATGAAATCCAGCAAGCCATCCCGCACCGCGATCCGTTCTTGTGGCTGGACGAGGTCGTCGAATTGACGGATAAGAAGATTCACGCGAGGAAATATTTGTCGCCGAATTTGCCGGTGTTTGCCGGCCATTATCCGGAGTTCCCGGTCTTTCCCGGAGTGCTACTCATCGAAGCGGCGATGCAGGCGGGAGCGATCTTGCTGGCGAAGGTCGCGACGCTCGCGCCGGGCAAGGTTCCGGTCGCCACGCGGATCAACAATGTGAAGTTCCGCCGCATGGTCCGGCCGGGAGAGACGCTGGATATTGAAGTCGAGCTGACGGATCGAGCCGCCAGCAGCGTGTTTTTTTTGACGGGCAAAGTCTCGGTCGGAGATCAAGTTGCCGTACGGTTGGAGTTCGCCTGCGCAGCGGCGGATGCACCGTAGTTCGGGCGGCTCGCCTGAGATTGCATCGCCAACGCAGGCGAGCCGCCTGCACTACGACTCATACAGAGCGGCCAGCACCGACTCGTACTTGGCCAGGATGTGCCGGCGGCGGACTTTCATCGTGGCGGTGAGTTCGTCGGCTGCTTGCTGGAACGGGTGTTGCAGCAACAGACACTTCTTGACTCGTTCCGGTTGGCTGACGACTTGCATGACGTCGTCGATACGAGACTGAATTAAGTCGATCAATGCAGGAGTAATCACAAAGCCTTTTTCGACCTTCCAGCCACAACCCAACCGGACAGCTTCCGCTCGCAGCAACGGCTCGTTGGGGACAATCAGTGCGGTAATGAAGTGGCGACCGTCACCGTACACGACCGCTTGATCAATGAACGGGTCACTCATTAGCAGCCGCTCCAGTTCACTGGGAGCGACGTTCTTGCCGGCCGACGTGACGAACAGATCTTTCTTGCGGTCTGTGATTGTCAGGAATCCTTCCTGGTCCAACGAGCCGACATCGCCAGTGTACAACCAGCCGTCCCGAATCGTCTCGGCAGTTGCGGCGGGATTTTTCCAATAACCCAACATGACGTGCGGCCCGCGGGTGAGTATCTCTCCGTCGTCGGCGATCTTGACCTCCACGTCTTCAATGGTTGGTCCGACGGTCCCGATGCGAAACGAATCGCGGTTGTTGAACGAGATAACGGGTGAGCTTTCCGTCAGACCGTAGCCTTCCAGCAGCGGTAGTCCCGCTCGAATGAACGCTTCACAGATATACCGCGGCAGCGGCGCGCCACCAGAGGTCAGTTGCTTGATGCGTGGTCCAAAGAGGTCGCGCAGCCGGCCGGTGTGTTCGCCGGGTGGGAGCGTTTTGAGGCTGTTCCAAACTTTCTCATAGAACCGCGGCACGGCCGTCAGCCAGGTCGGTTGTACTTCTCCCAGGTTGGTGACGAGCGTGTCGAGCGACTCGGCCAGCGCGACCGTAATGCCGGCCCAAGTCGTGAGGTAATGATCGACGGTCCGAGCGTAGATGTGGCTGTACGGCAACCAACTCAGTAGTAAGTCGTCCTCGGCAAGGAACGAGATTTTTCCGGTCGCGACGGCGTTTGAAAGGAGATTGTGATGCGAGAGCATCACTCCTTTGGGTGGTCCAGTCGTGCCGCTGGTGTAGATGATGGTCGCCAGATTGTCGCCGCTGAGCACCGCTTCGCGCCGGACAATTTCCGCGACGGAATCATTTTCATCCTGCTGGCCACGTCGCTGTAGTTCGTCCCACGTTAGGCGTGTGAGGCGGCATCCCACGGGCGCGGTGATTGCTTCGAACGAAACCAAGAACTCCAAATTCGGCAGTGAAGGCAACACGGAAAAGATTTTGTCCGCCTGCACTTGTCCGCTGACGATAATGCCGCGGCTCTCACTGTGTCCGACTTGGAACTCGACCTGCGCTGCGGCGAGCGGCGCATGCAACGGCACGTCGGCGGCCCCTGTGCTCAGAGTCGCATGATCAGCGACAAACCATTCGACTCGGTTTTCACTGAGAATCGCGACGCGGTCTCCGGGCAACACTCCCAGCGAGATCAATCCGGCTGCTGCCCAGTCGGCTTGGCGGCGATAGTCGCTCCAGGACAAATCGTGATACAGCCCCTGTCGCTTGTATCGCAGTGCGCTGCGTGATCCGAGCCGCTCTGCCGTTTGACGATGCAAATCGCAAAGGTGGCGAGCATCCATCAACGCATCCCATGAGCCGACTGAAGCGATCTCGGCAAGACGTTTCCGAATGAATGTGCCGACATGGCACGCGGACAGTAGAGGAGACAGTATGCAAAGTCTAAAGTTGTGACTAGGCCCACATTAACCCGAAGCGTGAGTTTGAAGTTGCGCTGTTGTCCTGGCCCAAAGGGCCAAGACTCGAAAGCCCAGGGCAGAGCGGAGCGGCGTCAGCCGCGTAGCGCCGCCCTGAGTTTGACGGACAAAACGTGGCAAGCCCTGTAGGGGCGAAACAAATGAATGTCTTTGGTCTCCGTGGAGTTTCGCCCTTTCAGAGCTTCTTATTGTTGTTCTATTCGTCACCCAGGGCTTCGCCCTGGGCTATCGAGTTGCACCCCTTTGGGGCGAAAAACAAGACTGCGCAACCTCAAAACTGACGCTTCGGGTTAGTGTCCTCATCTCGCCCACATGCGGATTCAGTTGCGGCGGACTCCGATTGCGAACGTTTGGCGGGCGACTTACATTCCATCCGACTTTTCCCACCCCTTATCCCACCTGTTTGGAACCCATTCCATGCGTAAGTGCGTGTTGTTCACTGGACTCGGATTGATTGCTGGCGTGCTGTCGTTGACTGCCGTCGGCGGCGATGCCCCGGGATCGAAACCCCCATCGAAAGTCCTGCTGGCATCGAAGAACGAATGGCCGTCCTGGCGCGGTCCGAAGCGTGATGCGATCTCCACCGAAACGGGCTTGCTCACCGAATGGACTGACGAGGGGCCGGAAGTAGTCTGGACGGCCGACGGTCTGGGCCGCGGCTATGCCAGCATTGCGATCTCCGGTGGCCGCATCTACACGATGGGGGACCGCAAAGGTGGCTGCTTTCTGATTTGTCTCGATATGAGCGGCAAGGAAGTGTGGGCGGCTTCGGTCGGCAAAGGCGATCCGAATTGCACACCGACCATTGATGGAGACCGAGTTTACGCAATGGACCGGAACGGCGCGTTGGCCTGTGTCGGCACACAATCGGGGAATGTGATTTGGACCAAAGATTTTAAGCAGGACTTCGGCGGCAACATGATGTCTGGCTGGGGGTACAGTGAGTCGCCGCTGGTGGACGGTGACTGGCTGATCGTCACGCCGGGTGCTCAGGATGCAATGTTGGTGGCGCTGGACAAGAAGAGTGGCGACGTGATTTGGAAGTCGGTGGTGCCGCAACTTGGCAAGAGCGGGAACGAGGGGGCGGGCTATTCGTCAGTGGTCATCAGCAACGCCGCTGGCACCAAACAGTATGTGCAACTGGTTGGAAAAGGCATCGTGTCGGTGCGAGCCAGCGACGGCAAATTCCTATGGAACTACAATCGGATCGCCAATAACACGGCCAACATTCCCACGCCGATTACGCGGGGTAACTATGTTTTCTGCTCGACGGGTTACGGTGGCGGCGGAGCGGCCCTATTGGAAATCGTTAAAGAGGGAGACGACTTCCGTGCCAATGAGGTCTGGTACAAGCGGAGCGGCGAATTGCAAAACCATCACGGCGGAGTGGTGCTGTCGGGTGACTATCTCTATTTCGGCCACGGACACAACGCCGGCTTGCCGGTCTGCGTGAAGTTTCTGACGGGCGAGGATGCGTGGCGGCCAGAGTCCGGTGCTGGTGACGGATCGGCGGCAGTTGTCGCGGCCGATGGACATCTTTATTTCCGCTACGAAAACGGCGTGGTGGCCTTGATCGAAGCGACTCCGAAGGAGTACCGCTTGAAAGGGCAGTTCAAGATCAAGCCACATGGCAAGAGCTGGCCGCATCCTGTGATAGTTGATGGCAAGCTGTATTTGCGAGATCAAGACAACTTGTATTGCTACAACGTGAAAAAGAACTGACGTTTGCTGCGCGGCCGAATGAAGAATTGTCTCCGGCGGCCTGACGCCTTTGTGGTGTCAGGCCGCTTTCGTTTTCAGTGGCCGCTTGACGGTCAGTGCCTCGTTGCGGATGCTGTCGGCGTTCCCGTCCGAATTCTCGGCCGGAAAACGAGTTCGCAGACATCCCGTCATGGCTGATCATGCAGTACTCCGAGCTTTCCGTTCTGCTTGTCGAAGACAACCCGGCCGAGGCGACGCGGCTGAGCGGGTTGTTGTCCGTGGCGTCGAGATGTCGCTTGAACGTGACTCACGCATCAAGCCTGTCGGCGGCGAAAGCGATTCTGACCAGGACTTCGGTTGATGTTATTCTGCTCGACTGGTGCTTGCCCGATCAATATGGGGTCGCGTCACTGCGTGAGCTACAAGAGGTCGCCGCTCGGACGCCGGTGTTGATGCTCGTCGGCTGGGACGACGATGACGCCGCGATGAATTCGTTGCGAGCGGGTGCTCAGGACGTGCTCATCAAAGACCGGATGACGACTTCGATTCTGGAACGAACCATTCGCTATGCCGTCGAACGGAAGCAGACCGAATCAGCGTTGCGGCAGACCGAGGAGATGTATCGGTCGCTGATCGAATCGTTGCCGCTCAACGTCTTTCGCAAGGACGAGCAAGGACGGTTTGTGTTTGCGAATCAGCGGTTTTGTGGAATCATGCACCGGCGATTGGAAGATCTCGTCGGGCAGACAGATTACGCCTTTTATCCGACGGCATTGGCGGAAAAGTATCGGCAGGACGATCAGCGAGTCATTCGCGAAAAGCGCGTAGTCGAGGACATCGAAGAGCATCCGGCCCCGGATGGTCAGCGGATTCACGTGCAGGTTATGAAGGCTCCGGTGACGGACTCGGCGGGACAGATTATCGGCACGCAGTCGATGTTTTGGGATGTGACTCAGCGGGTCGAGGCGGAAGAAGCATTGCAGCGCAGCAACGCGCGGTTTCGAAAATTGTTCGATGCGAACATCATCGGCATTCTCTTGGCCGATTTGACTGGGAAGATATTGGAGGCGAACGATGCCTTCTTGTCGCTGATCGGTTACTCGCGAGACGACTTGAAGACCGATCGGCTCCGCTGGGACAGCATCACACCGCCCGAATATCGTCACCTTGACGAACGGGCGATTGAAAGCCTGAACGCCACCGGCATCTGTCCGGCCTGGGAAAAGGAATACTTCCGCAAAGACGGCAGCCGCGTTCCGATCATGGTTGGCGTGTCAATGTTGGATAACTCGTCCAATGAGTGCATTTGTTTTGTCGTGGACATGACCGAGCAGCGGCGGACTCTGGCGCAGTTGCAGCGTGCGAAAGAAGAGGCCGACGCCGCCAATCAGGCGAAAAGTCTATTCCTAGCCAACATGAGTCACGAAATCCGCACGCCCATGAACGCGATCATCGGGCTGACCGATCTGGTGCTGGATTCGCCGCTCACGACACAGCAGCGCGATCATCTATCCGCGGTTGCTGACTCGGCCGAGTCGCTGCTGTCACTAATTAATCACATTCTCGACTTCTCCAAGATTGAAGCGGGCAAGCTGGAACTGGATGAAGTCGAATTCAGTCTGCGGACGATGATCGCCGGCACAATGAAAACGCTGGCGCTGTCGGCTCATGGCAAGGGACTGGAGTTGGTATGCGATATCCGGCCCGACGTTCCAGACCGGCTCTGCGGCGACGTCGTCCGTCTGCGGCAAGTGGTGATGAATTTGCTCGGCAATGCGATCAAATTTACCGACTCCGGTGAGGTGGTACTGCGCGTCAATCTAACATCGCGCGAGAGAGCAGCGATCGAGTTGCGGTTCGACGTCCAAGACACGGGAATTGGAATTCCGTCAGACCGCCAGGACACGATCTTCGAAGCCTTCGAGCAAGTGCATACGTCGATCAATCGCAAATACGGTGGCACGGGATTGGGCTTGGCGATCACCGCCAAGCTGGCGCAGTTGATGCACGGGCAAGTGTGGCTGAAGAGCGAACTGGGACGCGGCAGCACGTTCTTCGTCACCTGTCGCCTGAAGGTCGCTGGCTCGGAAACTTATCCGTTGTCAGCCAGTCCATCGCCGTTCGATGGGCTGCGAGTGCTAGTCGTCGACGACAATTATTCCAGCCGTCAGCAACTGACCGACTTGTTGACTGCGTGGCACATGCTGCCGACCGCCGTCAACAGTGCGAAGGGAGCGATCTCCGTCCTGGAACAGATTACGTGTGTTGATCTTCAATTCTCCAGTTTCCGTAGTCCGAACCCTTGTGGTTCGGAGGGTCCGCAAGAATTGGGGAACTCGAGCCCGCTGGATCACAAGAGCCTGGACTCCGGGAACGAACCGGGCGACAAACAGCAGCCGTTCGCGTTCACCGTCATTGATGCGCAGATGCCGGGGGTCGATGGATTCGAGTTGGCGACGGCAATTCGCTCAGGATTTGCCGAGCATGCCGGACAGTTGCTGATGATGCTCAGTTCGCCCGATCGAACGGCGGAGCTAGCCCGCTGCGAACAGTTCGGACTGGCCGCCACGATCTGCAAGCCGATCAATGAATCGGAACTGCTCGACACGCTGATGTCTTTGCGCATGGGAACAACCGGCGCGGAGATACTCACGCTTCCGGACCGAGCCGCGCCGACCGCTCGCACCTCTTTGCGAGTGCTGCTGGCCGAGGACAGTCTCTACAACCAAAAGCTGGCCGTTGCGCTGCTCACCAAGCGAGGACATCAGGTGGTTGTCGCGAACAACGGCCGCGAGGCGGTCGACCTTCTGTTTCGTCAACCGTTTGACCGCGTGCTGATGGACATCCAAATGCCGGAAATGGACGGGCTCGAAGCGACTCGCCTGATCCGCGACCGTGAAGCGCGCTTGGGTCAGCATCGGCCGATCATCGCGATGACAGCT
>JAYVSP010000675.1:0-4829 GCA_043775215.1 Planctomyces sp.
GGGCTTCTTATTGTTGTTCTATTCGTCACCCAGGGCTTCGCCCTGGGCTATCGAGTTGCACCCCTTTGGGGCGAAAAACAAGACTGCGCAACTTCAATAAGCGCCAGCGAGGGCGAACGGTGTAAGAGCATGTTTCTGTGCCCCGCCGCTTTCCAAGCGAACCGCTTCGGCGGCGAACCACTGTTTGACGCTGATTTTTTGCTGGCCCTATAATCCGCCTGGCGTGTACGGTCTTTCGAGTGTCACGCATTTCTTGGGGAGAATCATCGTGAACTGGATACGAACCGTCTGTTGGATCGGTGTTTGGGCGGCTTGCGGCGGACTGGCAGGCCAGTTGTTGCTCGCCGATGACCCGGCCATTCCGAAGCTCGACGCACACAAGGCTCCCTTGGCGGTCTACCTCAGCGTGGGGAGTTCGCTCAGTGACGCCGTGCAAGCCAAAGTGTTGAACGCGGCTCGCAAGGTGCAGCAGCAGGCCGAGCAGGAAGGGCGGCCTGCGATTTTGATTCTGGAGATCGGGCCGGGAACCAGCAAGTTTGGGCAAGTGCGTGACTTGGCTAAGGAATTGACCGCCGCGAAATTCGCTTCGCTGCGGACTGTCGCATGGATTCCGGAACCGAAAGACAAGAAACGGATTGACGGCTACAACGTCATCCTCGCGCTGGCCTGCAAGGAGATCGTGATGCACCCTGACGCAGAGTTGGGGGACATCGGACGGGGTAAGACGCTGGAGGCGGAAGAGCAGCAATTCGTGATGTCGCTGGTTGAGAAGCGGCTGAATCCGAAGTTGAGCAATGCGCTCGTCGCCGGATTGATGGACCCGCAGAAGGTCGTGCTCAAAGTCAAAGTCGAAAGTGACGTCGATGGCCGCAAGGTGTCCGAAAGCCGAGTGCTGACGTCGGATGAACATCGCCGCTTGCTCGACAACAAGGTGGTCGTGCAAGACGTCACGACTGTTAAAGAGGTGGGTGTGCTCGGACTGTTCACGGGCAAACGTGCTCGCGAGCTGGACGTGTTGGTGACGCAAACGGCCGAGGTCCGCACCGACCTCGCCGACCTCTACGATTTCCCCCGCGAGTACCTTCGCGAGAACGCGACCTCCGGGGACACTCCGCGCGTCGTGCGGATCAGAATTGACGAAACGATCGAGCCCGTTCTGCAAGGCTTCATCGAACGCGAGATTCGCCGCGCAAAGAGTTCGGGCGTGAATCTTATTCTGTTCGAAATTGACTCTCCTGGCGGAATGCTCGAACCGAGTCTGGAGATCGCACATTCGATCGCGGACCTTGACGGTAAAAAAATTCGGACGGTCGCGTATATCCCCAAGATGGCGCTCAGCGGAGCGGCGATCATCGCGCTGGGTTGCGACGAGATCATCCTGCAAAAGCACGCGAAAATCGGCGACGCGGCACCGATCAGTATTCGGCCGGGCCAGCAGTTTGAGCGGGCTCCTGAAAAGATCCTCAGCTTCTTGCGGACGGAACTCAAAACGCTGGCCGATAAAAAAGGACGCCCGGCCGGCTTGTGCGAAGCAATGGCCGACAAAGATCTCGACGTCTTTCAAGTCACGCATCGAGACAACGGCCGAGTCTCGTACATGACCGACGAGGAGATTCACGTCGCCAATGGCGAATGGATCAAAGGCCGCGTCGTCCCGGAATGCCAAGGGGACAACTTGCTGACCGTCGATGGCCAGCGTGCTCATGAGTTGAAGCTGGCGGAAGCTCCTGTCGCCGACGACGACGAATTGCGGCAGCGGCTCGGAATTCCCGAAGGCGAAATCCCGCAAGCGGTCGGACGCACTTGGGTCGATACGCTCGTCTGGACTTTGAACACTCCGGGCATGACGTTTTTGTTGTTGCTGGCCGGCGCCGTGCTGATCTACATCGAACTGCACACGATGACATCGTTCTTCGGCATCGCGTCGGCGTTGTGCTTCATGCTGTTCTTCTGGAGCCGCTTCCTCGGAGGCACGGCCGACGTGTTGGAAATCGTGTTGTTTCTGTTCGGCGTCGCTTTGATCCTGATGGAGATTTTCGTCGTTCCTGGCTTTGGTATCTTCGGAGTGTCCGGGGCGCTGGCGATCTTTTCCGCTCTGGTTCTGGCGAGTCAAACATTCGTGCTGCCGACAACCAGTTCCGAACTGAGCCTAATGACACACACTCTCGGCACGATGTGCGTCGCATTAGTCTCGGTCATCGGAGTGGCGATGCTCGTCAGCAGATACCTGCCGGACATGCCGCTGCTCAAGCATCTGATCCTGACGCCTCCCAGCTTGGCCGGTGACATTGACGCGCCGCGCCTTCGCCCCGACATGCTGGGGAACGCCGCCGTGGGACTCGAAAGCTGGCTGCATCAAGAAGGTGAAGCCTTCACAACGTTGCGTCCGGCCGGCAAAGCCCGCTTCGGCGAACAGGTGCTTGACGTCCAAAGCCAAGGAGACTTCATTGAAGCCGGCCAAAAGGTCGTCGTCTCGGAAGTTTCGGGTAACAAGATCATCGTGCGCCGCGCGTGATGGTTTCGTCGTCAATCACACCGCGCGCGTGGGATCAGATTGTCGTTGCAATTTCTCCGGCGACAAGGGCATCCATTAAGTCCTGGGTGGACTTGAAGAGCCAATCCAGATCCGATGTATTCGGTGTCGGCGGTGAGCTTCCCTTCAGACTGTCGGCCGTGCCGGCATCATTGAAGACGGTCGTAATTGTTGAGCAACGTCGAACCGTTCAATCCGCCGCTGGCCGCTTGCAGATGCCCGCCACGCGCGGCGTAGGCCAAATCGGTTCGTTTCCATTCGGCCATGATGGCGTTCAAGGCAGAGACGTTGGCGGCCGTTGGTGTGGCTGACGTGCCGCCGCTGTGGGACGTGGTTCCGCCGATCAGAATGTCTTCGCCGCAAACCATCGAGTTCGGGGGAATGCTTTTTGGCGTAGGCCACGAGTTCGCGAAATGACTTTCGCTCATCAGCCTTGCTGGCCGTCTCGGCGATGCGAAACAGCTTGACTGGCACTCCGTGTCGGTGACTTCGTCACCGGTCTCTGGGAGCGACTGGCTGCCATGACCTGATCCGGTGGTGAAGACTTCAAGACGGTTTGCTTTCCGCATCGCCTTGCGAGCCGTAGAAGCAAATCCACGAGTGAGCGAGATCGACCACTTTGGCTACCAGGGGCAGATCATCGCGCCCAAAGTGGTTCGTCGATTGAACCGGAGATATTCAACAAGCCATTGGCGAACGCGGCGACGGTGAATTCTCTTCTCGTGCTCGTCTTATTTCGGAAGCTGTTGCCGAGAGTGGATCGCCTCTTTGTCGGCTCGGTCTTGATCTTGACGACGTGTTGGTATGATGGCGTGCAACACGATTCCATTCAGGAGATGAAACCATGCCGATGCACGATTGGACGAAGGTGGAAGCGGGGATCTTTCATGCATTTCATCACGGATGGATTCACGAGATTTCGCGGGCTTTGAACCGGAAACTGCCGTCCGATTACTACGCACTCCCCGAACAGGTGGCCGCCGGCTTTGGGCCAGACGTGCTGACTCTTCAGGGCGGCTCCGAAGACGAATTAGACAGTCCGGGCGAATCAAGGACAGGGGGCACGGCGACCGCGTTGCGAACCCGTCCGCAGACGCGCTTCGCCGCCGAGACCGATGCCGAGTTCTATCGCCGGAAGAAGAGTTCGGTGGTCGTACGGCATGTCAGCGGCGATCGCATCGTGGCCATGCTCGAAATCGTCTCCCCCGGCAACAAATCCAACCGACATGCGTTCCGGGCGTTCATCGAGAAAGCCTGCGAATTGCTCGAACACCGCATCCACTTGCTGATCGTCGATCCCTTCCCGCCCGGCCCACGCGATCCGGACGGCATTCACGCCGCCATTTGGGAACAGGTTCAAGACAACTCCTTCCAGCCCCCTCCCGATCAGCCATTGACCCTGGTCGCCTACGAGTGCGACCTGACTACGCGCGCGTACATCGAACCAGTCGCCGTCGGCCAAGCACTCCCCGACATGCCCCTGTTTTTGGAGCCGAATGGCTGCGTCATGGTGCCGCTCGAAGCGACGTATGAGACGGCCTTCGCGGTCCTGCCCCGACGCTGGCAGACCGTCCTCGCACCAGCCACACCGAAATGATTCGCAAAGAGCACTATGAAGCGGGCGACGTCTGTTGAACCAGCCATTCTTGGGGAGTGAAGACAGGAATGACCAGCTTTCCGACGAAGTGTCGAGCAGAATCACGGCCGCATCCTCGACTGCCGCAAGGCTTCATCCACCGTTGGAAACGCCGGTTGAGAGGCGTGGATTTCCTGCAACAGTTCACGCCATTCACGATCCTCCTCAGCCGATGGTTCGGTGGGAGGAATCAGCACTTCAACCGTTGTGCCGACAGGCAAGCTCACCTGCTGCCGAGGCACAAAGACTCGCCCATCAAATTCTGCTTGGAGCGTTGACGCACTCATCGTGGACCTCACGGATTCTAGTTCACACGAAATACCACAGTGACTCTAACGCGACGTCCAATTCGATGCACCGCCGAGACATGTCCACAACTCGGTCGGTCTCCCGACCGAGCCACCGCCTGCTGACCGAAGGTCTCCTCGTTCGCGTCGCAACAGCAAACGGGTCGTCAACGCGGCTTGGCCATTCCGGGAGACCTTCGGTCCAGCGAAGTGGCTCGGTCAGGAGACCGGCCATAACAGCCGAGCCAGCGCGGGCCGGTACGGCGGCACCTAAGCCACCGAAGCCGACCTGTTGAATGTCGCCCTCTTTGGCCAGACCGCGAAGCAGTGGCGCGCTGCCAATCCCAAGTCCGACGGCAACATGCGCGACGAC
>JAYVSP010000676.1:0-6961 GCA_043775215.1 Planctomyces sp.
TCACGTTCTCGCGACGCACCACTCGATTGGAATTGCCGTCAAAGAAACTGTATTGCGAATTGGGCCGCTGCGGATCGACGCTCCAACGCCAGTCCAGCCGCGACAGGACGTCCCCGACGGGCTTAATCTCCGTCACCGAGTAATTCGGTGTCGCATTCACATCGAGCAGCCAGCTTTCTGGAACCGAAGCCTTCAGCGAAGGACTGGCCGTTTGCAAACGCACCAGCGACCCATCCACGTTCCACGCCGAGTCCGTCACATACCGATTCTTGACGATCCCCGCCCAAACTTGACCGGGAATTCCCGCGACTTCGGTTCCCGGATCATCAGTGATTCGTGTGATCCCATAATTCGGCAATGTCGAACCGTCATGCACAAGATAACCTGGCTTGGCTGGCCGGACAGTTGAAGCATCGCCGGTCCAAACGGGTATTGACGTGTTCAAGTTCTGTAACTCAAGCACTGCCTCTAAACCCGCTTGCTGCGAAGTCAGTGAATCGTCGATATTCGAATCTCTGGAAATCGACGGTTGCGTCAAAATCTCGTCGGGGACGATGAACCAATCGTCGTCGGCAACCGCGTCGCCAGCGTTCAACGTGTTCTCAGCGAAATCATCGTAAAGTTGCCCGATTGCTAGCGATGAAAACCCAAGTCCCAAGATGCTGTATGCTGAGGACGGTCGGACGCCAAACGAGATCGTTTCCGCAGCTTCGGTTTCCGTATCACTGGACGGGTCAACCCTGAAAGTGATTGATGCTTGGTTGGCTGGAATTGTGACTTGCCACGTTCCGGCCATGATGCCCGATACGCTGTAGTCACCACTTGAGGCGGTCCCAACTTGGGCGAGTGACACCACCAGCGCTTGATTGGAAATCATGTCGCGTGCGACGGTGAAGGTGATGGCATCGCCCTCACTAACTGACGTTGGGTTGGTGACGACAGAAACCCACGGCAATGTCGATCGCTCGCCTTCGACGGATGTGACTGTGACCGAGGAATTTCCCTTGGTGTAACCTGCAACAGTCGCTGGAAGCGACAACGTGATTGAGTCGGGAACTCCGTCCGCATCGGTTGTTGCTCGCAGAGTGACGGTGGTTGAATAGGCACCCGCTGGAATTGCCACCGCAACTCCGTTGCTCAGCGAAACCGCCACCCCATTGACTTCAAAATCCGCACTGCCTGTTGCCGGCAGCGTGACGTTCAACTGACCGGTCGAGTTGGTACGAGAGACGGTGATCGTCGAAACGGACTGCACCGCCGTTGTTCCGGAAGGACTGGCTTCAAAAACTTGCGTGTGACTGGCCGAAATCGAAATGGTCGGCTGAGCCGCCGCACCATCCGTGATGGTGGTCGTCGTCTTGTATCCCGATGACGTCCAGAGACTGGACAGGAACCCTAATCCGGCCCCTTGACTCAGGTTGATTTCACCACTTATCAAAATGTCTCCATCGCTCCCGCCGTCAATCGCATCCGCCCCATAACTGCCGATCAGGATGTCTTGGCCCAAGATGGCACTGATTGTCGCGGTGGTTGGCGGGTTGGATTGGCTTACGAGTGTGTCACCCGTGGCGAGCGTCAGTTGCAGCGCTGCCACAGCACTGATTGTGAATTGGCCGTCATTTGTCGTTGTGCCGCTAACACGGATAGCCTGGCCGACCAAGAAACCGTCCGTGATAAAACTCCCGCTTCCGCTTGGGCGAGTGATTTTGTCGAGCGCGGCTCCGCCGTCAACAAACGCAAGGGAACCGGTCGTCACGACCGGGACACTCAAGTCGGATAGCTGATCATCCCCAAGTCCACCGACAAGGATGTCATTTCCAAAATCCCCATACAGGAAATCGTTTCCCGTTCCACCAGTCAGAATGTCCGAACCGACTCCGCCGAGCAAGGTGTCGCTACCGTCATCTCCATTCAGCAGGTCATCTCCTGGGCCACCAGACAAATTGTCGTTCCCAACTCCACCAATCAGAGTGTCCGGTTCACCGGCCGAATTGATTGCCAGAAGGTCGCCGAGGATTGTGTCATTTCCAAGACCGCCGTCGAGTAAATCGCTCTGCCTCCCGCCAGTCAGACTATCATTGCCGTCGTCGCCGGAAATTGTGTCTTTGCCAAAACTACCATCTGCCGTGTCATTTCCCGTACCACAATTGATTGAGTCGGTGTTGGTGCCGCCAGTGATTGAGTCGTTTCCACTCTCGCCCAACAGCGTGTTCCCACCACTGGTCGCGCTGATCGTGTCCGCCCCCGCACCGCCCGCGACCGAATCGTTCCCAGCGCCAGCAGACAGCAAGTCATCACCATCTTCACCAAACAACGTATCGTTTCCGTTGCCGGCAGTGACCGAATCGTCTCCTGACCCAGCGGAAACCGAATCGTTGTCGTCGCCGCCGTCTATCGAGTCTGTGCCGCTTCCAGAGGTGATGGTGTCATTCCCTGATTCCCCGTTGACTGTGTTGTTGCCGTCACGCGCAGCAATTGAGTCGGCAAAAGTTGAGCCAGTAATTTGATCCGCACCGGAGCTTCCCGTGATCAACACGGTAAGAGTGCATGGGAACACGTCATCAACGCCACTGAGATTGATTGTGTTCCCTGAAGTGCCAACTCCCGGAGATACAATAATCCGACGAAGGTTCCCTTGTTCAGTGCCAATAAATTGGTGAGTGTCATCGACAACGCCATTCACAATAAACCGGACGATAAATCCCGGCGCAGAATTAGGTTTATTAAAAATGTGGACCTCGGAATTCCCGTCGTAAACAACATTGAGATCATTATTCAGATCAATTCCAGCGTCATTGACGAGGAGGCAACGGCACTCCAATTCTTCAATACGGAAAACTTGGGCAAACTGCGGCGTTCCGCGCCCTCGATAATTTTGTTGTCTATGTGAACTCTGACTTTTGCGATACGCTGAAGCTAGTCGATTTGAAAAGGAGTACAACCATTGTGGAATGACCATGCCGTTGCCTTGTCTGTGAGGTTTGAACTCGGAACACGCAACGCATGGATTTACCGTAGGGTTGATCGATTCTCAAGCGTCGGGATGTTTCGGGTGCAAGGATGCAATTCGTGAAAAAACGGCGAAAGAGAAATTTGTGGACGCTTTGGTCATTAGCTGATCAATTAGAGGCAAGATTGGTGCCGGACGGATCAGGTCTGTTCGCCATCCCTGTCGATGCCGAAATCCCCAATGGCCGTGGAGAGCAAGTCCTGCTGGGCGACATCGACAATGATCGCGATATAGATGCCGTTTTGATTGCCGGCCAATCGCAGAGTGGAGTCTTTGTCAACGACGGCAGTGGAAATTTCGCCCTTGGATCAACTCTCTTCGGTCCTTCCGAGCCGTCGGAAAGTGCCCTCGCCGATTTTGATCTCGATGGTCTTCTTGATATCGTTGTTGCCGATAGTGATTCGAATCGAATCACTGTTTGGAAGAATCATGGCAATTCTGAATTCAGGGTACTTGGAACATCGCTTCTCGCCCCAGGAAATCCGCAGTCCGTGCAGGTCGCCGACTTCAATGGTGACGGAAACGCTGATCTAACGGTCTACGCGAATCGACAACACGTCCTTATTAATGACGGCTCTGGGAATTTCCGAATTAGCGCCCGACCAATTGGACTGAGCGTCGTCGGAGACTTTGACAGCGATGGCGATGCAGATTTGCTTGCCAATAGAAGCTTAGGTGGCGGGCGTCTCTTTCTTAATGACGGTGCAGGTGACTTTCCAACAATTCAAGAGTCCATCGTGTCTCCGATGTCGATTGTTCCTTTGGCGACAAGTGTTGGAGACTTCGACGGTGATGGTGACCTCGACGTGTATGAATCCAATCACGCTTCGTCAGATGGCAACGGACACCTTTGGCTCAACGACGGGACGGGTCAATTCACGGATTCCGGCCAAATTCTAGGGAGAAAAAGTGACGGAAAAGAAGACCGAGACTCCGTTGTCGGAGACGTTGATCTTGATGGCGACCTGGACTTGATCGTGGCCCACGAGTGGGAAGCGGAAACCTATTTAGGATCGACAATTTGGCGAAATGATGGGACGGGACACTTCACCCCTGAAACGGGTCCGCTGCTATATCCAAATAGTTTGGCTCTAGGAGATGTTGATACCGACGGAGACTTGGACCTCGTCGCTGAAAACGGAAACTACCTAAACGTCTCAATGAACCGCACCATCACAACGGTGGAAATTCCGTCAAGTGGTGGGAACTTTCAGGTGATTCGCAGCGGCGATGATCTGGTCGTGCGACAAGTTGGTGGTGCCGAAATCTTTCGTGAGCCAGCGGCGGGGATCAAGACTCTGCGAATTCGAGGGAGTGCTGGTGCCGATCGAATCGACGCGTCGTCATTGAATGGCATCGGCCTGGTGCTCGACGGCGGCGATGGGAACGACACGCTGATCGGCGGGGCGAATGCGGATTCGCTGGATGGCGAGGGTGGGGATGATCAACTGTGGGGGCAAGCGGGTAATGACTCGCTGGTGGGTGGTAACGGGAACGACACGCTGCTTGGCGGGATGGGACGGGATTCGGTCGTTGGCGGCATTGGGAATGATCGGATCAATGGACAAGGCGGAGCGGACACGATCACCGGTGGAGTGGGTGATGACTGCCTCATTGGTGGTGATGGGATTGACTGTCTCGTCGAGTCAGGGGATGTCAACTTCGCACTGAGGCCGACGACGTTGCGTGGGTTGGGAAACGACCGGCTGACCCTGTTTGAGCAAGCAATGTTGACCGGTGGCGATGGAGCGAATGTGCTCGATGCCAGCACGTCGAACATGCTAGTGACCCTGATTGGTGGCGCGGGCGATGACTTGCTGCGAGGTGGCTCACGGTCGGACAGTTTCGACGGCGGAGACGGCAACGACACGCTCATCGGCAACGACGGCCACGATTCACTAACAGGCGGCGCCAACGACGACCTGCTCATCGGCGGCAACGGCAACGATGTGCTCAACGGCGACACCGGCTCCGACACGCTGACCGGTGGCAACGGCAGCGACAAACTTCTCGGCGGCACAGACACCGACACCCTGATCGGCGGCCTCGGCAACGACACGCTCGACGGCGGCGACGCAACGGATCGCGTGGCCGGCGGGATCGGCAACAATCGAGGCCGCAGCATCGGCGACGTCTTCCTCGACCCGCTCTCCGAAATCGACGAACTGATGACCGTATTGCCGAAATGGCTGACCGGCGTTTGAGTGCTGGGTTGACGAGATGATCTCGTTGGCCATTGGAGAGTTTGGCTCAAGGCTCGATTGACGGACCAAGTGAGTGAGGCACCGCGTCCGCATGACGCGAAATCAGACCGGCATCAAGCTGCCAACAGGATGTTGCGAATGTACTGGAATTCTTGGCTCAACAGGTTCACAAAGTCCGCTCGACGACGGTGCCAATAAATCAAAGAGTCCTGACCCCTTTTTGAGCCGCGATTTCAATGTACCAGTCATTGACGCAAGGATGTGTGATGCGGTCAAGCAACCGAAAGCAACGTCGGCAAAAGCAAATGGGTTCGCAGGCAGATCAACTAGAACTGCGGATCCTCCTCACGGCCAGCCCGCTATTCTCGCCGCCGCAACAGACGGAGATTACTGATAGCAGCCCAAATCAAGTCCTCCTCAGCGACATGGATGCTGACGGAGATCTTGATGCGATCCTGATAGCTTATGACTCAACAAGTCGAGTTTTATTCAACAATGGAAGCGGGAACTTCACTGACGTCTGGGAACGCTTTGGGCCGGACATCCCGTCAAGTAGTGCTGTTGGAGATATTGATGGCGATGGCGCTCTCGACGTGATGATTGGAAATAAAATCTGGCGAAATATCGGTAGAGGGAGGTTTATCGAACTCAACGCGACGGGATTGGGTGGAACCGGCGACCTTTCCACGTTCGCGGTAGATTTCAATGGCGACTCTCACCTCGATCTGCTGACCACAGGTGGTGATACGCCGGTCGTATTGAATGATGGCCACGCTAATTTCACCCCATCAAATTTGGGGCTATTGTCGTTCAGTATTCCGGGTGACTTCGACGGGGATGGCGACTTGGACGTCATTACCGCAGGTGGCACCACGCATGGAGGAGCCCTCTTAAGAAACGACGGGACAGGAAGATTCTCGTCACCAGAGCCTGTTCCGATGTCTGTATGGATAAAGGGAACTAGCGTTGCTGACTTTGATGGGGATGGGACATTGGATGTCTACGAGTCGAGTCAAGCATCATCAGATGGGAATGCACACATTTTTTTGAACGATGGAACGGGACACTTTGCAAATACGGGTCAGGTTCTTGGGACGCTTAGTGAACTACACCGCGAATATGACAGCATCGTCGGCGACGTGGATTTGGATGGCGATACCGACCTCTTAGTCGCTCACAGTCTCGGCTTGTCGATTTGGCGAAACGACGGTACGGGCCATTTCACTGAAGAAAATCAAATGATCAGTATCTCGTCGCTTGTTTTAGGTGATGTGGACGGTGACGGTGATCTGGATATCGCGGCCGAAGATGGCGAGTACTTTAATGTTTCCCTCAACCGAACCATCAGCAACGTGTCATTACCCGACCGTGGCGGCAACTTTGAAGCTGTGTTAAGTGGACCTGATCTCGTCGTGCGTCGTATTGGCGGCGAAGAGCTATTTCGTGAGCAAGCCGCCGGAATCAAAATTCTGCGGATTCAAGGATCGTCGAGTGGTGACCGTGTCGATGCGTCGGCAATCAGCGGGATCACTCTGGTTCTGAATGGATTGGCCGGCAATGACACGCTCGTCGGCGGCACAAATTCGGATTCGCTCGACGGCGGCGACGGGAATGATCAACTACTTGGACAGGGTGGCGATGACACGCTGGCCGGTGGCGAGGGAGCGGACACACTGCTCGGCGGCATGGGGCGGGATTCGGTCGTTGGCGGCATTGGGAATGATCGGCTGAACGGGCAAGGGGGAAT
>JAYVSP010000677.1:0-4591 GCA_043775215.1 Planctomyces sp.
CCGCTGCTCGCCGTCGGAATATTTGAATGGCTGGGGTTGTTTCCGCTGGCACTGTGCCTCTCGAAAGAGTGGCAGCCGGCAGAATGGATTTGCCATTGAAGGCTGGATCGTGGGCATCCTGGCCGGTGGCTTTGCGAACGGAGTTAACTTCTTCGTTTGGGGATGGCGGCATGTGCCTCCGCCCGAGACCGAATGACAACCTCAGTTTTGAATCACTGAACGCGACCGATCGTCAGCCGAGATTGAATGTTTGGAGACACACATGGATCGTTGGACTGGGAATGAAATGCTGTGGACCGTTGGATTCCTGGGCGTGACCTATCTGCCGTTGCAGGGTGCTGCACTCTGGAAGTGCCGGGGCGGCGCACGAGTGGCTGCCGCGCTGCCGCTGTTTGTGATGGTCCCAATGTGGTTCAGTGATTTCCAGCCGTTGGATTACGACCTCGGCAGCCGGACGGCGATGTACTTCGTGTGCCCGTATCTGCCGGCGATGATTTATCTCACCGTTGTTTCGCTCGTCGGCACTCGCCGCGCGTATGTCTGCCCACGTTGCGGTCACAAGGCACCCAGCAAGTCATTTCGGATGACACGCTCGACAGCACGCTGCGAGAAGTGCGACACCTCAACTTCAAAAGGAGACTGCTCATGAATCAATCACCGACCTGTTGTCCGAAATGCGATGGCGAGATGGAGCTGGGATTTATTCTCGACACCAACCAAGGAGGTCAGATCGTCAGCCGCTGGGCGGCTGGAACGCCACAAAAGTCCTTCTGGACGGGAACGAAACGGATTCCCGAAGAGAGTGTCATTCCCATCGGCGCGTTTCGCTGTGCGTCGTGCGGTTACCTGGAGTCCTACGCGCGACCAGAGTTTGCCGCGCAATGAAATTCTCACGAACTCAACAGCGAAAGGAGACAACGATGGCACGCTGGAAATACCAAACACTGCTCCAGCACATCGAGTGAGATCCTCCAAGTCCGGACGAGCGAATTTCCCGACTCAATTGGTCAATTGGTCATTCCGGGAATCGCTTGGCCGAATACCGCCGATCGGTAGAATTGCGGCCTCTTTCGGCGGGCCTGTCGAACCGCACATAGTCGTCACTCGTCTTTATCTTGCAATCGAATGGATGGTGTTATGGCCAGTCAGGATTACGAAAAACTCGGCGTCTTTTATTTGGGCAAGCATTTCGACCTCGCGGCGCAGAATCCGAAGCCGGAATACTTGTTGTACGACGCTAAGGATTTGACGACGCACGCGGTGGTTGTCGGCATGACGGGGAGCGGGAAGACCGGGTTGTGTTTGAGTTTGTTGGAAGAGGCAGCGATCGACGGCGTGCCGGCGCTGGTCATTGATCCGAAGGGAGACCTTGGAAATTTGTTGCTGACGTTTCCGCAATTGCGACCCGAAGACTTTCGGCCGTGGGTCGATCCGGCTGAGGCGGCGCGGAGCGGACTGACACTGGACGAGTTCACGACTCAAACGGCGAACGTATGGAAAGAAGGATTGGCCGAATGGGACCAAGACCCCGCGCGCGTCGCGAAGTTTCGCGAGTCGTGTGATGTGGCGATTTACACGCCTGGCAGCCAAGCGGGGTTGCCGCTGACAGTGGTCCGTTCGTTCGGTGTGCCGCCGCAAGCGGTGCTCGACAACAGCGACGCGATGCGCGAGCGAGTGACCGGAGCAGCCGCGGGTTTGCTGGCGCTGCTCGGCATTGACGCAGACCCGGTTCGCAGCCGCGAGCACATCTTGCTAACGAACATCTTCGACCGTGCATGGCGAGCGGGAAAAAGCCTCGATCTGGGATCGCTCATTCGTGAGATTCAGACGCCATCGTTCAAGAAAGTCGGCGTGATGGACCTGGAGTCGTTCTACCCGGCGACTGATCGTTTCCAATTGTCGATGAGTCTCAACAATCTGATGGCCTCGCCGGGATTCTCGGCCTGGATGGAGGGAGAACCGCTCGACGTCCAGCGGCTGCTGTGGACCGCCGACGGCAAGCCGCGCGTGTCGATCATGTCGATCGCTCACTTGTCCGACAGCGAGCGCATGTTTTTCGTGACGATCTTCCTCAACGAGGTGCTGGCCTGGATGCGGTCGCAGTCGGGGACCAGCAGCCTGCGTTGTCTGCTCTACATGGATGAGGTCTTCGGATACTTCCCGCCGACGGCGAATCCCCCCTCGAAGACGCCGATGTTGACACTGCTCAAGCAGGCCCGCGCATTTGGGCTGGGAGTTGTGCTGGCAACTCAGAATCCGGTGGACCTGGATTACAAAGGTCTGTCAAACTGCGGCACGTGGTTCTTGGGTCGGTTGCAGACCGAACGGGACAAGGCCCGCGTGCTCGACGGACTGGAAGGAGCTTCCGCCGCGACCGGGTCCAGCTTCGATCGCGCCAACATGGACAAGATGCTGTCCGGCTTGGGCAAGCGTGTCTTCCTGATGAACAATGTCCACGACAGCGAGCCGTCGCTGTTTCAGACTCGATGGTCGTTATCGTTTCTGCGCGGCCCGCTGTCGCGTGATCAAATTCAATGGCTGATGCGCGAGCGTCGCGCCGCCTTGCCCCCGTCGTCGGCCACTGCTGCCGCGTTTGCCGGAAGCGAGTCGACCTCTGCTGACGGAGCCAGCATCAGCCGGCCAGTCCTGCCGCCGGAGATTACTGAGTTTTTCATTCCCGCTCGTCGCGAGCCAGAACACGGTGCGAAGTTTGTGTACCGACCGGCGCTGCTGGGAGTGGCGAAGGTCCACTTCTCGCAGACCGCATCTGGCATTGATCTGTGGGATCCTGTATCGATCCTCGCACCAGTCGGCGACGAGATCACGCTCGACCCTTGGGACGCGGGTGATCTCTCTCACGACGGACCGCCCGATTTCGAGAAGACTCACGAAGAGGGTGCCAGCTTCGCGCCGCTCCCCAGCGAACTGGCCAAAGGAAAAAAGTACACGACACTGACCACCGCACTGAAAGAACATCTTTATCGAGTGCATCGGTTGACCATCTGGAAGTGCAAGTCGCCGAAAGAGGTCTCTCGTCCGGGAGAGAGCGAAGGAGACTTTCGTACTCGGCTCGGTCAGTCCTTGCGCGAGCAACGTGATCTGGCCGTGGAAAAACTGCGGCAAAAGTACGCTCCCAAACATGCGGCCTTGCAGGAACAAGTCCGCAAGGCCGATCAACGCAAAGCCAAAGAAGAGGAACAGGCCAAGTCACAAGTGTGGGGCACAATGCTGTCGGTCGGTTCGTCATTGCTGGGGGCGTTCCTCGGCAAGAAAGCCCTGACGGCCACCAACATCAGCAAGGCCACGACCGCCGCCCGCTCAGCCGGAAAGCTGGTCAAGGAACGCTCCGACGTCGGCTATGCCGAAGAAAACATTGAGGCCGTGCAGCAACGCCTGGCCGACCTCAACGCGGAATTCAAAGCCGAGACCGAAAAAATCCAAGCCACGTTGGACGGCGAAGCGATCGCGCTGGAAGAAGTCACGCTGCAACCCAAGAAGGCGGACATCACGATCAGCCAGGTCGCACTGGTCTGGACGCCGTGGTCCGTTGCCGCGGATGCCGACGCGACGCCATTGGCGTAAGCCAATTGGACGTTAGGATGGCGCCGACAAGTCCTGTTCGTCATCGGAGACCTGCAATGCCCTCACCATTTCCTGGCATGGACCCGTATTTGGAAAATCCGCATCTGTGGCCTGACTTTCATCATCGCTTCGCCACTACGATGAGCGAACTGCTGAATCAGTTCCTACCTGGCGAGTTCTTCGCGCAATTGGAACAGCGCATGGAAGTCGGCATCGTGGACGATGTAGAAGAGGGCGAAGATGTCAGCCGCTACATCCCCGACGTTTCGATCAACGCCGCCGCTTGGTCTGACCGGGGCGGATCAACTGCCGTGATCGAGCAGCCACGCGCAACGGTCTCACCGTCCGAAGAGTGGGACGTGGACGTCAAGATGCACAAGCACCTGTTTGTGGAGGTGCGCGAAGCGAGTGGTGTGCATCGGCTGGTGACGCTGATCGAAATCGTCAGCCCCTCGAACAAGCGGGGCAAAGATCGAAAAGCCTTCATCGACAAGCAAAATGAAGTCATCGCCAGTGAAGCCAGTCTGGTGGAGATCGACTTGCTGCGCACCGGCCGCCGCATTCTTCCCAGCGAGGAAATTGAGCAGCGTCTCAAGCAGCGGAAGACTCGCGCGGATTATCTAGTATTGATCGGCCGAGCCTGGGATCGCACGCCGTCACGACAGCACTATCAAATGTTTCCCTTCACGCTGCGCGACACGCTGCCCGTAATCCCAATCCCGTTGCGCGAGAATGACACGGAACCGACGCTCGATCTGCAATTCCTATTGCAGCGAATTTATGACGGTGGCCCGTATCGCCGAGGTGCCGTGAACTATTCGAAACCCCCGGACCCGCCGCTCGCGGAAGCCGAATGGACCTGGGCCTCGCAACTTCTGATCCGGCAAACGCCGTAAAGGATAGCGAGGCAAAGCCGCAGAAACGTAGGCGAGTCGCTCCCGCGACTCGCATTCCGAACATCAACCGAATCCCGACATCACGTTTCCCTGCGATCGACTATGCAATGGGA
>JAYVSP010000678.1:0-13330 GCA_043775215.1 Planctomyces sp.
GCGGCGGAGCCGCTTTCTTTGAGTTGACAAAAAACAAAAGCGGCTGCGCCGCAAAGGAAAGCGGGGATGCATCCCCGCACTCCAAATCATGAACATCCAACGCGGCTTTCAACAACCTGATCAATACCGCGATGGCTGGGTGACGATCGGCAATTTCGATGGCGTGCATCGTGGCCATCAAAGCATGCTCGCCGCACTGGTCGCGCGCGCCCATGAGTCTCGCAGTCCGGCCGTCGTGCTGACGTTCGATCCGCATCCGATCACGCTGCTCCGGCCGAATCAAACGCCACCGGCACTCAGCCTGCTCGATCACAAGCTAGAACTTTTCGAGCAAGCTGGCATCGACACGGTTATCGTTTACCCGACCGATCACGCGTTGCTGCGACATACGCCAGAGGAGTTCTTTCGAGAAATCGTGATCGGCGAACTGGATGCTGTTGGACTTGTAGAAGGTCCAAATTTTTTCTTCGGCCGCGGCCGAGCTGGCAATGTCCAGACGTTGCGAGCCTTGTGCGATGCGGCCGACCGGCAACTTGAAGTTGTCTCGGCGCTCATCATTCGCGGTCGGATGGTTTCGTCGAGTGAAGTCCGTTCGCTGATCGCCGCGGGCCGCATGGCCGAGGCGGTCGAGATGCTCGGCCACCCGTATCGAGTTCGCGGCGTGGTTGCCACGGGTGCCGGTCGCGGCCGGACAATCGGCTACCCCACCGCGAACCTGGAAGGAATCTCAACAATGCTTCCGTCCGATGGCGTGTATGCCGGGCTGTGTTCTGTAGTGCAAGCTTCCAGTTTGCAGCTTCCATGCGGCTCAGACTCTTCCGCAGTAGTTTCATCGGACGCAGCGAGTTGCAAGTTGGAAGCTCGCACTATGACGGCGGCGATCAACATTGGTCCGAATCCGACTTTTGGCGAGTCGGCTCGCAAGTTTGAGGTGCATCTGCTGGACTTCAGCGGCGATTTGTATGGCCAGACGCTTGATATGGATTTGTTGGCGCGGGTTCGGGATGTTGTGCGGTTTGCATCGGGTGATGCCTTAACGCAACAACTGAAAGATGATCTCGTTGCCGTCCGTACTCTGGCCAACGGGGTGCTGGCGAAGTAGTTTGTGTTTAGGAAACTCGTGGGGCAGGTTTTTAACCTGCTCGTGAATTGTCAAAGAATGTGACAACACGACGTTGACTCAGTGATGAATTTGCCATCGGACGGGCAGGTTGAAAACTTGCCCCACGATATCTGCCCACCGACCAAAGCTTGCCTCATGCCAATCAATTGGGAACCGCTTCGTCCGATCATTGCCGAGAACCAGCGGTTCGTGCTGTCCAGTCATATCCGGCCCGATGCTGATGCGATCGGCTCCGAACTGGGCATGGCCGCGCTGCTCGAAGGGATGGGCAAGACGGTGCGCATCGTGAATCCTTCGGCACTGCCGGCCAACTTATTGTTCTTGGACCCGACACAGCGGATCAAGAAGCTCAATGAAGGGATCACTCCCGCTGAAGTGATCGATCACGACGTGCATTTCGTCTTGGACACCAGCTCGTGGGGCCAGTTGACCGAGTTGGGCGGGCTGTTCAAGAACACAAAGGCCAAGAAGGTGCTGATCGATCATCACGCCAGTTCGGAGGATCTGGGAGCGCTGGAATTCAAAGACACGCAGGCCGAGGCGACTGGAACGCTGATTTTCAATCTCTTCCGTTTTTTCAACGCGCCGATTCCACCCAATGCGGCCTCGGCGTTGTTCTGTGCGATTGCGACCGATACCGGCTGGTTCCGGCATCCGTCGACGAACGCGGACACATACCGCATCGCCGGTGATCTGATGGATGCGGGCGCGAAACCGAATATGTTGTATCAGCAACTCTACGAGCAGGCGTCGCTGGCGCGGACGCGGCTGGTGGGGAAAGTACTCAGCAGTGTGACGTTGGATGCCGCAGGTCAACTGGCCTATGTTTCGGTCACTCAACAGGACTTCGCCGAAACGGGTGCGGTCGGTGCTGACACGGAAGACCTGGTCAACGAATGTCTGAAGATCGTCGGCACCAAAGTGGCCTTCATTGCGATCGAACAGCCGACGAAATCCGTAAAAGTCAGTTTCCGCAGCCGAGTCGGTGTGAACGTGGCCGAGATTGCCGAACGCTTCGGCGGCGGCGGCCACAAACAAGCCGCCGGTGCCATCCTCCCCGGACCACTCGCCAATGCGATTACTCAGGTCTTGTCTGCCGTAAGAACCGCCTTGCCGACAGCATAAACCCGCCCCGAATTCCCGCATCCCATAGTGCAACCTTCCCGCTTGCCTCCCACTCAAACAACATCAACCCGCCGCTTCGTTTTGGAGCCATGTTTTTTGGAAAGGGCGATTCATGTCTGAACCTCAACTCGATCTCGCTCGCGAATTCCGATCCGGTGATTCCCGACGCGGCTTCATGACACATATTCTGGCGACCGCGATCGGCGGCTTAGTCGGAGCGGTGCCTGTGGTCTCCGGTCTGTTGTTTTTCCTGGACCCTTTGATGCGGAAGCGAAAGGGAAACGGCGGGGACGGCTTCATCAAGATGCCATTGACGCTGGGAGCCCTGAAAATCGACGACGATCCGCAGTTGGTCAAGATCTCGATGGACCGCGTTGATGCCTGGAACACATATCGCAATCAGCCGGTGGGCGCCGTGTTCTTGCGTCGAGTCGCTTCGAATGAAGTTGTCGCGTTCAATCAGCGTTGTCCGCATCTTGGCTGCGCGGTGGACTACAAGCCGGCCGAGCAGCACTTCTTCTGTCCTTGCCACACCAGCACGTTCGGCGAAGACGGCAAGAAGCAGAACGAAATCCCGCCACGAGACCTCGATAAGCTGCAGGTCGAGATCCGCAATAAGTCGGAAGTGTGGGTCAAGTTCCAAAACTTCCGAGCCACGACGCCGGAGAAGATTCCGGTCGCTTAATCGAAAATCCCAAATGAGCGGAGTGGCGTAGCCACCGGTAGGAGCGCATCAACCGGCGGCTAGCGCCCTGCCGCGCACCATCAAAATCGAATATCGCATGAACGCACTCTTCGCTTGGCTCGACCACCGCACTGGCTTCAAGAAGTTGCTACACGAGGCGCTCTACGAGCACATTCCCGGTGGAGCGCGCTGGCGCTACGTGTGGGGCAGCACGCTGATGTACACCTTCACGATTCAGCTCATTACCGGCGTGTTTCTGGCGACGGCCTACAGTCCGAGTACGTCAACTGCGTGGGAGAGCGTGTACCACATCCAGCATCACATGCAGTTCGGCTGGCTGGTGCGCGGTCTGCATCACTTCACGGCACAGGCGATGGTCGTGCTGCTGGCGTTGCACTTGATGCAGGTGGTCATCGACGGTGCCTATCGTGCTCCGCGCGAAATCAATTTCTGGATCGGTCTTGTTCTGATGCAGATCGTGTTGGGTCTGGGCCTGACCGGATATTTGTTGCCGTGGGATCAAAAGGGCTATTACGCGACGCAGGTTTCCACCGAGATCATGGGCGCGACGCCGGTCGTCGGGCTGCAACAGCAACAACTGGCTCAAGGGGGCTCACAGTACGGGCATCACACGCTAACTCGCTTCTTCGCGATGCACGCAATGATCCTGCCGGCCACAATGATCGGGTTCATCGTGCTGCACTTGGCGGTCTTCCGGCGTCATGGCATCACGGTCCCCGACCCCGATCACGCACCAGGCGTCGCCTTCTGGCCCGATCAAGTTTTGAAAGACGTGATCGCCTGTTTGGCCGTGCTCGCGACGGTGATCGCTCTGACGTTTTGGAAGGGAGCCGAACTGAGTGCTCCAGCCGATCCTTCCGAAGCGTACTCGGCTGCGCGGCCCGAATGGTATTTCCTGTTCCTATTTCAGTTCCTGCGATTTGAATGGGTCGAACATCAGGGTCTCGCGTTCGGAGCGATTTACCTCCCCGGTGCCTTGATGTTGATCTTGACGGCCATGCCGATCCTCGGCCGTTGGCGAGCCGGGCATGTATTCAACATCATCTTCATGATGTTGATGATGGTGGCGATCATCGGACTGACAGGATTGGCCTTGAAAAACGATGCCGCCGATCCCGAATTTCAAGCGGCTGTAAAGCAGGCTCACGACGACTCGGAACGCATTCGTGAGTTAGCCGAACGACCGGAAGGGATTCCGCAGGAAGGAGCGGTCACGCTGTTGCGGAGCGATCCGTTGGCTCAAGGTCCGCGGCTGTTTGCCCGCAACTGTGCTCCGTGCCATCGCTTCAACGGCCACGATGGTACAGGCCGCGACATTGTGAAAGTCGTCAATCAGGCAGACGGTTCCAAAAAACGCGTGCCCGAACATGCGACCGCTGCTGACCTCGGCACGTTTGGAACAACCGAATGGCTGAAGGGCGTCATCACCGACTACAAGACGACGTTCGCGCCGCTGGCCAACGCGGGAGAGAAAGTCAAACAACACTTCGTCGACAACAGTGAAATGGCCGACTGGTCCGCCTCGCACAAAATACTGCTGCGACTCGAAGGAAACCAAGAAAGCCTCAATGACCTGCTGACGTTCTTGCAGGCTCAAAGCGGTCGCAAGGGATCGCCGACACCCGACGACCCGGCAGTGAAGCGCGGTCGAGAGGTCTTCACCACCGGCAAGTTAAAGGTCGGGGCGTTCACCACTAATTGCGTTGACTGCCACTCACTCAAGCCCCGCAGTGAAGAAATGGTTCTCGGCGAAGGCGGCACTGCTCCGACATTGACCGGTTACGCCGGAGCAGACTGGCTCCGCGAATTCCTCAAGAATCCTGGCCACTCGCAGTTTTACGGCGATCACAACGCCATGCCCGCGTTCGGCAGCCGAATCCTTGACAAAGAACTGGATCTGCTCGTCCGCTGGATGGCGGGGGAGTACGAATGACGCGACTCGGCTTGATTAACGATTGATGGGCCATTGATGAACAAGGATTGTTGATTGCTGAGGTGAGCCGCCACATCACTTCAAAAAACAACAATCCTGTTCATCAATCGTTAATCGCATTCATGATCGCTCATCTTTCATCGGTTGTCTCATGATTCTCGTCGCCGGCCTGACTCCTGCATGGCAACAGATCGCCGTCCTCGACCGGCTGCGAACGGGCGAGGTCAATCGTGCTCGCGAGGTGCATTGGTGTGCTTCGGGGAAAGTGCTCAACGTCGGGTTGGCATTGACGCAATTGGGAGCTGCCTCGCGCACAGTGTCGCTCGTCGGCAGCGGCCCGGCGGGCGCGGCGATGCGGCAAGACATGGCTCAACTCGGCGTCCCGGTTAGGTGGGTCGAGGCCGCTCAGCCGCAGCGTGTCTGCACGACACTGCTCGATCGCGAGTTGGGAATTACAACCGAGATCGTCGAAAACTTTCCCGCCGCGACGCCGCAAGAACTGCAAGCTTTCGCCGACACTTTCGCGGAAGAAGTGAGGGGTTGGGTGCTCGGTTTTTCGGAATTGGCGGGGAGGGATTCCCGGTTGCAATCCCAGTTCGCTTCCCGCCAATTCCGAAAAACCGAACACCCGACCCCGGACGTTTCTGACGTCGAAATCGTGGTGCTGACGGGATCGCTGCCAGTCGAAACCCCACGCGACTTTTATTCGATGCTGCTGGATAGCACGAACGCGAAGGCGATTCTCGACTTCCGCGGGCCAGAATTGTTGGCCGCATTGCCCTATCGGCCGTTCATCGTGAAACCGAATCGCGAAGAATTGGCTCACACGATCGGCCGGTCTCTGACTGATGACGCCGACGTTTGGCAGGCAATGGCCGAGCTACAGGAACTCGGTGCCGAATGGGTCGTGGTCACGAATGGCCCGGACGCGGTATTTGTCTCGCACGGTAACGACCGTTGGCAGTTCATGCCTCCGCACGTCGAGGTCATCAATCCGATCGGCTGCGGCGACTGCTTTACCGCCGGACTCGTGTGGGCATTGCAGCAAGGCCGCAATCCGTTGGACGCAATCGAAATCGGGATCGCTGCCGCTGCGCAGAACGCCACGCAACTTTTGCCCGCTCGGTTGGACGTTCGCCTCTTGAAGTCGTTTTGCGGCCATGAGCCGCCGCGCCGATAAATCGGGAACCTCGGATAACGGGGACAGGTGATTCTCTTTTGGTGTTAATTACCGAGGCCGTGACGCTTGATTTCCCCCCTCCCCTGTTCGTTATGGTCTACCCAACGGTCATTCTGACCATTGAAACATTTCGTTACTTAAGGGAGGCAGTCCATGTTCTAATCTGTTCAAAATAATGATAATCACGCGCAAACGATTGGCTTTTATTCCGCACGTCCTTTTGAGTACGGCGTTCGTTTTGGTGGCAACGTCGTGTGTAATTCTTTCGGTCAGCGTTTCTGGGACGACGTTTCCGGGGTGTTTTAGCCAGACTAACGCAGCTCGTGGCGATGAGATTTTTCGGGTTGCACGCGAAGGCGATGATTTGGTCATTCCTGTACGAGTCGCAGGTGCTGAGGTGTTGTTTGAAGTCGATACCGCAAATGGCATCACCACGGTTGATACAAATCTGGCGAAGGCCGTCGGTCCCAAGACAAGAACAGTAAAGACGTTTGATGGGCATGAATTCTATGAGAGTCAGTTTTTCCGAGCACCTCAACTCACGGTGGGGCGTCTCGACACACAAATCCCGGAAGTGGGGGTGGTTGACTTAACTAGCAGTCGACGTGTGTCTGGGTATCGGATTTCCGGTAGTCTTGGGATGGATTTTCTGGAGAGTCACGTTTTATCAATCGACTACGACCGCGGTGAACTTCGGCTTCACCAGTCCCCTGCCTCGGCAGAATTTGTGACGGGATTTCGAAAACGGTGTGTGTTGACGCACAATCCGAATACCGTCGTTATTTACAACAAACTCCCTGGAAAAGGAGTTAACGACTTAGAAGCGTTTGTGGTTGATACGGGCCTGTCCCTCAGTCTTGGACTGCGTGAGGAATTGTTCGATGCCCTCGTTCAATCGGGGGCAATGGTGCAATTGCGCCGTCAAGAGTCCGTTTCCGCGACCAAGACTCGGGTGTCAACAACTGGCTCGCTCGAGAACTTTGAATTCGCCGGGATCAAACATCCGTCGCTGCGCTGCATACGGCTGAAGATGAATTTGATTGGGCAGGGACTTCTGGCGCGGTATCAAGTCACGATGGATTTCCCGCGCGGGGAAATCTGGTTTCGTCACGGGGCAAGAATCGACTTGTCGGACCCCGTTGGCATCCCAGGCATCGGAGTCGAACGCGCTGAAGATAACACGGTTGTCGTCGGCGAACTCGAACCCGGTAACATCGGCGAGAAGGCGGGGATCGCTCTCGGTGACGAGCTTCTAAAGATCAACGGAGAAGACGTGTCAAAGCTGACGCTGTTTCAAATCCGAATGAAATTCACAAAGCCGGGCGAATGCCGCTTGAAGCTACGTCGTGAGGGAAAAGTGCGCGAGCAGATTCTCCAACTCGTCGCTCGAAAAGGTTCATAGCGTGCAAGTGCGATCGAACGACACAAACAGGGCTAGTGGCCGGATGCTTCGTTGATCGCGTCCGCCACGCGAATCGTCCCTTCGTAGATTGCTCGGCCGATGATCGCGCCGATCAACTTCGGCTGCGAGCGGCTGACAGCGGCGAGCTTGTGGACGTCGTCGAGCGTCGTCACTCCGCCGGAAGCAATAACCGGCAGGCCGAAGTCCGTGAGTTGGACCATGTCGCGGATCGTGCAGTCATCGACTCCCTGCATCATTCCGTCGTTGGCGATGTTCGTGTACACGACCGCGGCGAGATTGAGGTCGATGTATTGTTTGGCTAACTCGATGGCTGACGTCTTCGACACGTCAAGCCAGCCTTCGGTGGCGACCATGCCGTCGCGTGCATCGATCCCCAAGACGAGTCTTCCCGGCCAGCGTTGCGCCATGTCGCGAAACCACTGCGGCTGCTTGAGTGCCTGAGTGCCGATGATGACTCGCCGCACACCGACGTCATCCAGCATCAGGCGGATAGCTGCTTCATCGCGGATGCCTCCGCCCAGTTCGCATTTCACTCCGGTCGCCTTCACGATCCGCCGGACCACTTCATGGTTCACGGGCCGGCCGGCTTTCGCTCCATCCAAATCAACGAGGTGCAACCACGATGCCCCCTCGCTCACCCAACGCTGAGCCATCTCAACCGGATCGTCACCGAAAATGGTTTCTTGAGCGTAATCCCCTTGCCGCAAGCGGACACATTTTCCGTCGCGCAGATCAATCGCCGGCAAGATTTCCATGTGGCGTTCCAGAATTAGTGGGCAAGCTTGCGATTGTTGTTCAGTCGAGCGGCAAATCGCGCAGGGACTTGACGGTCAGCGCCGCCGTCACCAGTTTGTCGATCCGTTCGACGGACGTGATTCGCTGAATTTTTCGTTTCGTCTGGGTGGGCACCTTGGAAAACCGATTTTCCAGCAAGAGCAATAGGGTTTCCAATTTCCCCTGCAAACGTCCTTTTTCGATTCCCTGCTCGATTCCCTGCTCGATTCCCTTCTGGATCCCAGCCTTCTCATAGACGGTCACCATCGTTTGCAACTCCTCGTATTCCTGCGTTTCGTGAATCAATTCCTCAAACTGAATTTGTTCTTCAGTCTGAAGTGGCATGTACGCTTCGACAAATTCGACCAGCAAGCTTTGCCGTGCGGGATCGACCCCGGCACGCAGAATCAGTCGCAAAAAGTCGGCCTTCAATCGAACTCGTTCGCGGCGACTGTATTTCATCTTCGCCATCAGGGCATAGGCCAGCGGATTTTGAGACTTCAAGAATTGGCGATAGTCCAGATGGCTCAATTTGATCAGATGGTAGTCGAATCGGACGCCGCTTTGAGGCGTGAACTTCAACTCAAAATAGCTGGGAATCGGCGATGTCCACTGAACGTCATCGCTGAAAACGGCGATCGGTACGATGTGGGTCTGATGACGCAGGAAGAGCGGGCAAAAGTACTCGAACATCCGCCGCGGAAAATCGTCGTCCTTGCGCGAACCCTCGAACTCAAAATGCACCAGGATGAAGTGCTGGCCGCCTTTTTTCAGTCCGACTTTGACGACCAAATCCAGCCGCTTGCGCCGGCCCCGCCGCACGTCCGTGAAGAATTCCTCGCGGAGAAATTCGACCTGCGTGAAGTCGATCAGTGCTGCCTCCGCGGGACAAAATAGCTCCATGAATTCGCGGAAGAACGCCTCAATAATCTGCTTAAAAATCTGGTCGTGGTCGAGCTTCATGATGACGCTGGGGCGGTGGAGTTAGAGTTGTTGTTCTGCGATCTCAATTGCCTTGAGCAGTCCCTTGGCCTTGCTGAGCGTTTCGTGATATTCGGTTTCCGAGACGCTGTCGGCGACGATACCCGCTCCGGCTTGAACGTAGGCTGTTTGACCTTGCATGACGAGCGTTCGCAGCGCGATGCACGTATCCATGTTGCCGGTGAAGTCGATGTAGCCAACCGCTCCGGCATACGGTCCGCGGCGAGTCGGTTCGAGTTCGTCGATGATCTGCATTGCGCGGACTTTCGGAGCACCGCTGACCGTGCCAACGGGCAAACCGGCTCGCAACGCGTCGAGCGCGGTGAGGCCGGGAACGAGTTGGCCTTGCACGTTTGAGGTGATGTGCATGACGTGGCTGTATCGCTCGACGGTCATCACGTCACTGAGTTTGACGCTGCCGTACTGAGCGACTCGGCCAACGTCGTTACGGGCAAGGTCCACCAGCATGACATGTTCGGCCCGCTCTTTCGGATCGGCGAGGAGTTCTTGTTCCAGCCGCTTGTCTTCTTCATCAGTCGCGCCGCGTTTGCGGGTGCCGGCGAGCGGCCGGATCGTGACTTCGCCATCGACAACGCGGACCATGATTTCCGGCGAACTGCCAACCAGTGTGGTATGCGGCGTCTTCAGCAGAAACATGAACGGGCTAGGGTTCACGACTCGCAAGGCCCGGTAGATGTCGAGCGGCGTGGCCTTCGTTTCCAACTGGAGTCGCTGGCTGATAACCACCTGAAAGATGTCGCCGGCGACAATGTATTCTTTGCACTTGCGGACGGCCGCTTCAAATTCCGGCTGCGTGAAGTTCGAGCGGCAGGCAACCTGCGGGTCGCCAACAAGGTCAATGTCCGTGAGCTGCAGATTGGCAGTGCCTTGCTGCAACTGCTGGCACGTCTCGTCGACGCGCTTGCAGGCCGCGTCGTAAGCAGCCCGCAGTGTTTCGTAGTGCAAGCTTCCAGCTTGCAACTTGTCGGCATTATCGACGGAGGCAGAAGAGCTGGCCGCAGTGGAGAGTTGCGAGCTGGCAGCTTGCCCCACGCGGGCGTGAGCGACCACCAAGATCGTTTTTTGAACGTGATCGAAGATGACCATGCGGTCGTAAAAAGCGAACGACATGTCCGGCAGTTGACGGTCGTCGAGCGGGGCATTCGGCAGTCGCTCGGCGTAGCGAACGATGTCGTATCCAGCGTATCCAACCGCGCCACCGCAGAAACGCGGCAGCTTCGGATGCTCAGCCGCTCGATATCCGCCGATCAACGACTCGAGTTCCTTGAGCGGATCGGCCACGTTCCGCGAGGTCTCGGGACCGAGTTGCCCGCTCGCATCGCACGACGACGAACGCACTTCTTGGCCGAACGCATCGAAACGCAGAAACGGGTCTGTTCCCACGAAGCTGTACCGGCCGATTTTCTCTCCGCCGACAACGCTCTCAAACAAGAACGCGCAGGAACCCGATTGCAACTTGCAGAAGGCAGTGACGGGAGTCAGCGTGTCGGCAACCAACTGTCGATAAACCGGCACCAAATCCCCTTGCTCGGCCATGCGGCAAAAGGTATCGAAGTCGGGACGATGACGAGGCATTGGGAAGATTCCGTTCGGTGGTGATCGTTCAGCGGAAGCTGATGAGATGCGTTATCGGCGTCAAGTACAACTCACAGCGGGCGGACTCTCCAAACCGTTCCTTGACCGACCACTGGCACCGGCTAGAATTCGCGCGCCGTTGGCCGAAATCCTGGTGGGCGAAGATCATGAAGAAGTGCCGTCGCTGTTCCAAGCCTGCCACTCTACACATCACCGAAATTCGCAAAGGTGAGGTTCAGCAACTGCATCTGTGCGAGACGTGTGCTCAAAAATACTTAGCACAGTCAAATTCGGACGATGATGACTCTCTCTCCGGGCCGGGCTTGGAAGAATTGGATGCCGTCGACGAGTTGGCTTGTCCGCAGTGTGGCATCACGTTTCGGCAGTTCCGCAGCCAGGGTCGCTTAGGTTGTCCGCACGACTACCAACTGTTTGAGGCCGAGTTGAATCAACTCTTGGAAAACATTCATGACGGGACTCAGCACGTTGGCAAGGTGCCGCACCAAACGGGTGCGGCGGGCCAGGAGCAATTCCGCCTGATCAAACTGCGCAACGAACTGCAAACCGCGGTCAAGGACGAGGCTTACGAACGAGCCGCCGCTCTGCGAGATGAAATTCAACAAGTCGAGAACCAGCTTAAGACCGCACCGACAACTTAACGCTTTCCCGGCGTGAGATCATTCGCGCCGCCACCACAGTCAAGGAGACGCATCGTGGATCTGGACTCGCTGGCTCAGCATTGCGGCGAATGGCTGCGCGGCACCGGGCCAGAATCCGACATCGTCATGTCGAGCCGCATTCGGCTGGCTCGCAACTTGGCGGAGTTCCCGTTTCCCAACCGCGCGGACGACACCGCCAAGGCCGAAATCGAGGCTCTGTTGTCCGATCGGATCGGCACAATGTCGTTGCGACGCCCGCTGAATTACATCCGCGTCAGTGACCTCAATTCGCTCGATCGGCAATTCCTGGTGGAGCGGCAACTCATCAGCCGCGAACACTCCGAAACTCACGGTCCGCGCGGCGTCGGCATCAGCGACGAAGAAAACATCAGCCTGATGGTCAACGAGGAAGATCACCTGCGGATGCAAGTCATCCACAGCGGTTTTGCTCTGGATGACTGCTGGCGAGAAATCAACCGTGTTGATGACTTGTTGGGGCAGCAAGTGACGTTTGCCTTTGACGAACGCTTGGGCTTTCTCACCGCGTGTCCGACCAACGTCGGCACCGGCATTCGTGTCAGCGTGATGCTGCACCTTCCCGGCTTGGTCCTGACGAAGGACATTCAAAAGGTGTTTCAGGCGCTGCAAAAGTTACGACTCGCGGTGCGCGGTCTTTACGGCGAGGGAAGCCAGGCGATGGGAGACTTCTACCAGATATCCAATCAGGTCACGCTGGGCCGTAGCGAAGAAGAGCTCATCAAGACGGTGCAGGAAGTAATTCCGTCCATCCTGAGGTACGAACGCCGCTCGCGCGAAGCATTGCTCCGTGACAACCGCGAGGAGTTGCATGACCAGATCGCGCGAGCCTTCGGAATCCTCAGCAGCGCGCAGACCATCACGTCGGAAGAGACTCTGCACCTGCTGTCGAGTGTCCGTCTGGGAATCAATCTCAACCTGATCGACGAGCTGGAGATTCCCACGGTCAACGAATTGCTGATCCTGACGCAACCCGCGCATCTGCAAAAAGTCCACAAGACACCGCTCGAATCGGCCGAACGGAATGTCGCGCGCGCCACGCTGCTCCGCCAACGCCTCACGGCTCGCGAGCACGAGAAGAATTAGTGGCAGTTGCAAAATCCCGTAGCCTAACTCCCTCGTGGCTGAGATGTCTCGCCTTAGCAGTGAGTCGGGATTCTTCGAAAAAACGCCCGGCTCGGAAAGTCAGGCTACGTTTTGAAACCACCCTGATCAATTGACGTTTGAGGTGCGCCAACATCGCCCCGAGACCCCATCATGAAGCTCGACCACGACCAGATTTTCAAACAGATCATTGAAGCGTTCTTCCGCGAGTTCATGGAGCTGTTTTGTCCCGCGGAAGCAGCACTGATCGACTTCACTCGGGTCGAGTTCCTCCGGGATGAGTTCTTCACAGACGTACGGCGCGGTCGGCGCAAGCGGCTGGATTTGGTCGTCAAAGTTGGACTGAAAAAAGGTGGCCAGCACTTCATTCTGGTCCATTTCGAGTTCGAAGGCTCGCGCAAGGATGTCGATTTCCCGCGGCGGATGTTCGAGTACTTTTGTCCGCTCTTTTTGCGTCACCAGACTCACATTGTGCCGATCGCCATTTTCAGTGATGACATTCAGTGGGCGTCGCCGATCCCCAGCTTCTTTGAGTTGAAGTTCACGCCCCAAAGCGGTGTGCGATTTGATTTCCACCTCGTCAAATTGAGTCAATTGGACTATCGCCGTTTTTTGACGTCTCAGAATCCGTTGGCCTATGCTCTGATGGCCAAGATGAAATACAGTCGCCGCGAACGAGTCCGCTTGAAG
>JAYVSP010000679.1:0-4820 GCA_043775215.1 Planctomyces sp.
CATCCCCGCACTCCAAAAAGTCATTCGTCGCGTGGGATCGGCTGCGGGTCGCCTTCTTCGCGAAGCCGGCCGGTTTCGAGAAACCGCACGGCCGCGGCAGTCGATTCGTCCATGCGGAGCAGGTTCAAGTGCAGCGAGTTCACGAGCAGGAAGTCAGCCGCTCCGGGCAGTCGCGTGCTGGCGACACTGACAATGCCGTCATCGTCACCGGGGATCAGTGGGTTGAAGCCCTTGCCTTCGCGACCGCCGGCAATGACCGCAAACGCGCAGGTCGGAGTCGGCAGACGCGCGATCAAGCCGTCAGGGTCGGTAACCAGTTGTTGCCCGGCCGGACCGAGCAACGGCTTGAAGAAGAAGTTCGCCTTGCCACGCATCAGATCGGCCAGTTCGGCTCCCGAATTCGGCGAGCCGAGCATCACCAACCGTTTGATGCGCGGGTCCGGTTGCCGGGCCATATAAGAGCGTGTCACCAATCCGCCCATGCTGTGAGCCACGATGTGCAAGGACTCGATGCCATCGAGCGACTCGATGACCTGTCGCAGATAGTCGGCCGATTCCGCGATCTCCACGCGAGTGCTCGGATAGTCGAATGGAAAGACGTGAAATCCGGAATTCGTCAGCGGCTTGCGAAACGCCGACATCGACTTCGACGAACGAATGATGCCGTGAATCAGAATCACGCCAGTGCCCGACATGCGCGGCAGCTTTCGCTCGCGTTTGATCTCGTCGAGTTTCGTCTGGCATTGCTCCCGCGATCCCCACGCCTGCCGCACGTCATTTCCGTCGAGCAGCCGATAATGCTTGGTGACAACGTTGTGCTGAATCCGCCATTCGTGGAAGTGAACCACATCCCCCCAAAACTCTCGCCCACCGAGCGTCTTTGCCGGAAGGTTGAGTGGTGATTTGGGATCGGTTGTTTCGCGGTCGGGTTTCTCCACAAGAACCTCATTCGGAGAAGCGGTCGTTTGGGCATGGACCGTCAGCGTCTGGGAAAACAACGTCAGGGCGATAAGGGCGATCGACAGCATTCGCATCATGGAGACATTCCGGTTCGTGGTCAGTCGATTTGTACCGCGCGGCTTCACGGAGGACGATACCGGAGATCCCTTTTTGAATTTTGGAGTCCGGCGAGCAACGACGCTTTCAAGACAGTCACGCTCCAGTCGCATTTCGCGCTAGGAAGCCCACACGGATGAAAAGCAGAGCGATTTGCGTTCGATCCGCCGTTGCTGCTCTCCTCTGTGACAAATGCAACGATTCATCGAAATTTCGATCGGTCGAGTCGTTCTGATCCACCAACTGCGCAACTTCAAAACTCACGCTTCGGGTTGGTGTGCCGGCTCATGTATCGGGTTCGTGTTGCCGCATTCGCAGGAGTTTGGCATAGTTCCGCCCCTGTCGCTGAACCACGGGCGACGGTCATCTAAGGAAGGACGACTTTATGCTGCTCTCTCGATTTGTCTGCTACGCATTTCTCGCCATCGCGGTCACGACGGCTCGTGCTGACGAGGCCCCAGTCCGTACACCAGAGTCCCCGGAGAAAGGCCAACTCGCTGAAAAGTCGGCCGCAGAGCCGGTCTCCGCTGCCGCGTCGAAAGTTGAGATTTCCGATGCCGAACGGATCGCCGACCTACGGAAAACTCTCGAAGCCGATCAAGCGCGGCTGAAAGAATTGGAAGCCGAGTCCAACGATCCGACCAGCGAATATGCCAAGGCGGAGAACGACTTTCGAGAGTTCGATCGCGAATTCGACCAGAAACGCGAGTCATTGGAGAAGCTCAAGGCAGACGGCCAAGCGGACGCAGCGACTGCATTGGAGAAAGAAGTCACTTCCCTCGAAAAACAACGCAAACTCGCGAAGGAACGTTTCGAACTGGCGTTGGAAGAACGCAAGACTCGGCGAGATGAGATCGCCACATTGCGCCGCAAAACGCAGCTTGATCAAGAAGCCCTCGACGAGTTGACCGGTACGAAACCCAAGCACGACGACGATTCCGACTCATCCGATCATGAAAAAGGCCATCACCGGAAATCGGCTGAGAAAAAGGATGTGGACTCCGACGCTGAGAAGACAAGCGACGGGAAGGACAAGCACGGCAATCCCGACGACAAATCCAACTCCGAAGAGAAATCAGACGAGGACGACGCCGAGCTGATGCATGCCGAGGATGAGGCCCAAAAAAAGGAAGAGGAAGCCGAAGAGGCTCAACAAGAAACTCAATCCATCGCCGCCCGCATTGCCGACTTGCAGAAGTTGATTGCCCAAGAGCAGAAGGTGCTCGCATTGGATCGCCGAAAAGCGGAACTTGCTCAGTCAACTCAAAAGGAACTCGAAGCAGAGTTGGCGAAGCGTGAGAAAGAGGGTGCCACCGCCGCGGAGCTTCAAGAGCTGGGGACGGACATCTTGGAGGCTCGGCAGCGAATTGCCGCGTCTCGAACCGACGTGACTGAAGCCACCGATCGCCTGAACGATCGCCGTTCGGAATTGGCATCGCTGCAAGCGGAACAAATCGTGGCGCTGCAAGAAGCCGAGCAAGCGCGACTGGCTGCGGCAGCGGCAAAGGAAACGGTGGACGAACTCCGCAACCCATTCACGCTCCGCAATCTTTCGCAATGGTTGATCGACCACGGCCCCAAATTGCTGTTGATCGTGCTGGGGATGTTCGCGATGAATCAGCTTGCCTACTTCTTCTCGAACCGCACGATCAAACTGGTCGCCGGCGGAACCAGCCGTGGGTCGCCGATCGAGCGTGAAAATCGTGCTCGCACACTTGTTGGAGTGTTTCAGAACGCATCTACCGTGGTGGTTTTCGTCGCCGGCTCACTGATGCTTCTGGAAGAGTGCGGAGCCAACGTTGCCGTGCTCGTCGGCGGCGTCGCGGTCATCGGCTTAGCGGTCGCATTCGGTGCGCAAAACTTGATCAAGGATTATTTTTCCGGCTTCGTCATGCTGCTGGAAAACCAGTACATGCTCAATGACACCATCCGCATCGGTGCAGTGGCTGGCCAGGTGGAACGCATCACGCTACGAATGACAGTGCTCCGGGATACTGGCGGAGTGGTCCATTTCATTCCCAACGGGACCATTGAAAGCGTGAGCAATGAAACTCACGGCTGGTCGCGAGCCATCATTGAGGTCGGCGTGGCCTACAAAGAAAATCTCGATCACGTGATGGCCGTGCTCACAGAAGTCGCGCAGGAACTTCGTGCGGACAAAGCCTTCTCCCCGATGATCGTCGATGAGCCGACACTGCCCGCCGTCGATGCGTTGGGCGACTCGGCGGTCATGCTGAAATTCTCGCTCAAGACGAAGCCGAACCAGCACCTCGCCGTGAAGCGCGAGTTGCTGCGCCGCATCAAGAATCGCTTCGATGACCTTGGCATCGAACTGCCGTTCCCGCACCGCACTCTCTACCATCGCTATGAGTCGGCCGCCGGACTATCGTCGGGGCTGAGCGAGATCAAAAAATGCGCGTGAAGAATTTGGAGTGCGGGGATGCATCCCCGCTTTAGTTTGTGGCGGAGCCACTTTTTATGCAGATTGTCGAATGACAAACCGAAAGCGGCTCCGCCGCAATGGAAAGCGGGGATGCATCCCCGCACTCCAAAAAGGAAAATATCATGTCCGATTCGGAAGCAACGCCTCCGCGAGCCGCCGATCCCTTTAAGGAAGAGTTAAAGAAGGCCATGAAGGCTTTCCGAAAGCGGCTCAAGGTGACCAAGCTCGACGACGAGTCCCGATTGGGCTATGGCGCAATGACCGGCGGTGGCAAATCGGGAATCGTGGCGATCTCACCACCCAACCAGTATTCGAATGCCGTGTGGGAAGAACTGGCCAAGCAGGGGAAGCTGAAGTACGTGGGGCAAGGACTTTACGAGTTGACTGACCCGTAGCTGCTGGAGTTGTCCGAATTCAGGGAATAGCGATTGATGATCAAGGATTGTTGATTGTTGAAGGAAGACGACGCCTCCGGAAGGGGCAGTCGCTTTGACTTCAAAAATCAACAATCCTTGATCATCAATCGACCTGAAAGGACTCCCGACACCTTTGGCTGGCTGGTATCCCACCCGCGGCGCTAATGCTTGTAAATCTTATGCTGCGGTCGGCCGGAAAGAATTTGTTCCTTGCCCCAGTTTGTGACCGCTCGAAATGCCTCGCTGCGGATGAATTCTTGAAACGCGGCTTCATCGTTCCATTCGCTGGTGATCAGGTACGAGGCGTCGTCACTGACATCTTTCCACAGCGTCGAAGACGTATGGCCCGCCGCGGCTCGCAGCGCGCCGATTACGGCGCTGAATTTGTCTTCAAAGTCCTGTTGCTTGCCAGCAATCACATGGTAGTTCATGCCTACGGTAATCATTTTGCATTCATCCTGTTTGTGGTCTTCGGTGTTGAGTTTCCCGGTGTCTGCCGAGAGCGATCGAGAATCGGTCACGTCACCGCAGCTTAGGTGATCGGCAGAACTTAATGTAGGTTCGGTTGCGGCGTTCCTATTTTCCGCCCTTCATTTTTCGCCAACCTTTTCGTGAAACAGCGTCAGTCGATCCTTGAGAAGCTGGCAAAAAATAGAGTGCGAAAAATGAAGGCGAAAGAAATTCAACCAGCCTTCAATTTCGACTCACCGCAATCGCTAATCTTCAAACAAGCGAACTCGTGGGGCAGGTTTGTAACCTGCCCGTGAAATATCGCGGTTTTCAACATTTCGTGTTTCACTCGAAATCAGAGTCCTCTGCTTCCGAAAGTTGTTGCAGTTGAGGCAAATTTTCGCGGGCGAGAGGAATAAGGTAAAAATATCGTTGTTCTGGGGTTTGAGTTGTTC
>JAYVSP010000680.1:0-3802 GCA_043775215.1 Planctomyces sp.
GCGCAGAAATAACTGTCCGATGTCGCTGAACTCGCCAGAGTTCAGATCCGAAGTCTGGCGACTTCGGCTACGACAGTTATTGATGCGCCGGTCCTAAGCAGCATCGCGGTCAGATGCCGCCTACTCTGCGGTCAGAAATCGCGTCTCCAGAATGGCAAAAACCGCATCCAGATCGTTTCTGAGTCCGGCTTCATACAGGTCCAGACTGTAACTGTCAGTCAGTTGCAAATTGATTCGCGGCCATTCGTTGATCAGTACTTCCCGAAGGACACTCAGGAGAAGTTCGTGGAGTGTCCGACCAGGCGTAAGCAGCCTGCAAAGGGCGACGATCATCATCGCAGCCGCTTTGATTTTCAAAAGGTTTCCCGTTGTGGTGGGATATTCCGCGTCACCATCCTCATAGTGTGCCTGTGCGTTGACGATCACATCTCGCAATGTTTTGAAGTCGTATGATGGCGAGGTCGTGAGTCGCGTGGTACTTCGAGCCGCATTCAGAACGATCGTTGCAATCGCAGAGCGTGCGATTTCGAAGTCCGTATGTTCGCGCGATTCGATTGCCCGCTCCAAATCGTCAATGAGTCGACACGTCGTTGGTGAAACCTGCGCGGAGTCATCTGGTTTTTCGCCCGTGATACCCCACACGAGTCGGTTCAATCCCTCGACGGTCAAGCCACTGCGGAGATCGACCCACATGAACGCCTTCAGAAACAATGGAAGTTGGGGCTTCTCCTGGGAGAAGTACGGGGATCACCGGCAGTTTACGGCTGACAAATTCACTGAGGCACGCCCGCTTCTCCGGTTCTTCCCACGGACCGAGTCCTGCGGGACCAAACAATACGGCTGCGGTCTTCGTGGTCTGGATGATCTCCTCCAGTGCCACTTGCCACGGCTGACCGGGAACCAACTCTCGTTCGTCGAGCCATGGCCGCAGTCCGCGTTTGACCAAAGCGTCGGCCAACTGGCGAATGACAGGTTTGTCTTGGCTGTTGTGGCTGAGGTAGGTGTCGAATGTGGTCACGGTTTGTGTTGCCTCGGACACGCTAAGGACCGGCGCATCAATAACTGTCGTAGCCGAAGTCGCCAGACTTCGGATCTGAACTCTGGCGAGTTCAGCTACGTCAGACAGTTATTGATTCGCCGGTCCTAACGGCTTTGTTGCCGTACTAAATCCGATTGCGTGACTCACTTGGCCATCAGTTTTCGATCGGCAAAGTCGAGGATTCGTTTCCAGTAGTCACGGTTGAGGACGTGCTTCTCGTCGCGGCGGTATTGGACGAGGTCGCCACAGTTCGCGTCAGTGAAGGGTTCGTCATCGCGGACGATACCCGTGCCGATGATGCCGCGGCCGCCGAGGAATTTGTAGACTTTGTCAGCGCCTTGCAGCGTGCGAAAAGCGTTGTCGAAATTTGCCCACTTGTCTTGATCACCCTCGCCGTCGAACAGCGGACGCGGCGCGACCAAGGCCACGAGCAGATGTTGATCGATCGGCAATTGAGCTTCATGGCCACCAAATGGCACGAACGAGTCGCTGAACCAATGCGGGAACGACCGGTTGATTCGCTCGACGGTTTCTTGATCGTTGTCACGGTTCATGGCCATGCCTCCGGTGCCCGATTGGTGCGGAACGACGAGTGCAATCCGCTCATCAAATGCTCCCGCAAAGAGCGCGGTCTTGCCGAGCCGTGAATGGCCGATGACGCTGATTCGCTTGGCGTCGATGTCTGAATTCGTGACGAGGTAGTCGACCGCGCGAGACAGTCCCCACGCCCAGGCTCGAACCGTCCCCCAGTCGTTCGGACCGAGTTGGCTTTGTCCGGCGGGCAAGTAGTGCGGATGTATGCCGTCAGTCAGTTCGGGCGTGTCGGGGTCAATGTCTCCGTTGTAGATCGTCGCCAGCGCATAGCCGCGTTCGACCAACAGGTCCGGGCACCAGACGTTTGCTTGAGTCCCGCGCCCCTTGTCGGTTGCATGGTCGTTCTCGACGCCGACACAGCTCTTGTAGATCCATTGAGGCGGCAATGTGATTTGCGGATCGTCCAGCACCGCGTGATTGCCGCAAAAATTCAGCCCAACAAACGCCGGCGCCGGCCCCTTTCGCTCATTTGGCACGATCAGTAACAGATGGATTGGCGGCGCCGACGGCGGTCCAAACTTGAGCGTGATCTCGCGCAACGTCGCTTTGCCACCGAGCGCCTTCGCATCCGTGCGGACGACCGTTGCTTCGACCTTGTCCGGCGCGGCAGGAGCAACGCCATACATGTAGTGCTCGAACAGAGCCTTCAACTCCGGACGCCGTTTTTGGAACCATTCCTCCTTCGTGCGAACCGGCGATCCGTCGAACATCACGAGCGGATCAGGCAGCTCGGCTCGAACGGGAAGTTTCTCGAACGGAGGAAAGTCGCTGGCCGCAGTGATCCCCGTGAATGTCAGCAATCCACACAACCAAGCGACCGCACAAATTCCCACACGCAACGACATGACGATGCTCCCTTGCCCGATACCAAAAAAAACTCCCACCAATCTTGCGACGGGCGGGAGCGAGGATGTGCCGAGGGGGGGATCAATGCAAGCCGGCGATGATTTTGCCCTTTCGCGACACACCGCGTCAGATTGTAAGCTCGTAGAATTCGCTGTCAATCTGCTGATTCGGATGATGGGGGCGACGAGTGCGGAAAAACTCGTATTGCCACACATGCGCTATTCGTGATAATTCTGCCCGGCAGTGATACCTCAGGTAGGAGTCGTGAAGGTTCCAGGGAGTGGATCTTTCGAGTCTCCCTCACAGCTCTCCACAGACAAGTCGGTGTTGGCCAGGGAAGGTCGGACCCGCACGTCACGGGAAGGTTCACGGTGCATTCCACCGTCGCTCCTCGCATCCGTGAGACGTCCTGTCCTTCCGTCTGGCCAGCGGCCCGCAAGTTTGGCGGAGTATCGCTGACGTAATTTCACCTGGCTTCTTTTTTTCCTAGCTAGATTCTCGTGCGGGCGAGATTGAGAGATGTTTAACCGCAACGCCATCGGCGTGCGCGAGTTGTATCTACCGCGCCCACGCCGATGGCGTTGGGGTTAAACAAAGCATCAATCTCGCCCGTGCGAAGAATAGATTCTTCTCTTCATTGATGAGCACCAACGAACCAATTCATCGCCGACGGCCTGTGATGCCGCCGGTTGCGAGCCCCTAAAAAGCCTTGTCCTCTTCTGAAGGAACGGTGCTATGGCGACTGGTCGTGAACTTCTCGAAACCATTTCCCGGCAACATAGCCCCGAGGCCTTCCGCCACGAACATTGGCAAGGCACATTCTCGGACTATCTCGATATCAGTTGCCAGCAGCCCGGAGTCAATCGCACCGCCTTCCAGCGGCTATATGACATGGTGATGTCGTATGGCACGTACAAGGTTGAGAACACGAAGGAACCGCTGATCCGGTACAGCTTCTTCGACGATCCCAACCACCACGGCGACGATGCGATCTTCGGCCTGACCAAGACGCTGATGGACTTGGTCAACGTCTTCAAGAGTGCCGCGCTGAAGTACGGCAGCGAGCGGCGTGTGCTGCTGCTGCACGGGCCGGTCGGAAGCTCCAAGAGCACGATCGCCCGATTACTCAAGCGCGGGCTGGAGCACTACAGTTGGGCCGATGCTGGAGCGATTTACTCGTTCGGCTGGAAAGAGAAGGACAACAGCATCACCTGGTGCCCGATGCACGAGTCACCGTTGCAACTCGTGCCGGACGCTCAGCGCGAGTCGGTGCGCGAGTTCATCGAAACCAACCGCCATGCGACGGGCAAAGTCGGCGAGCAC
>JAYVSP010000681.1:0-2106 GCA_043775215.1 Planctomyces sp.
CAGGGCGGCGCTACGCGGCTGACGCCGCTCCGCTCTGCCCTGGGCTATCGAGTTTTTGCCCTTTGGGCCAGGACAACAGCGCAACTTCAAAACTTGCGCGTCGGGCGAGTATCAGCCAAACAGCCTCCGCCAAAATCGCTTGAACGACCAATTGCCGCCGTTGGCGATCACTGCCAACAAATCGCGAGCCTCGCCGAAATCACGTCGCAGTTCCAAACAGCGCTGCAAGCTGATAATCGCGGGCCTGAACAGTCCCAACTCGTATTGGCACCGCGCGAAGATGTACCAGACAAACGGTTGGTCTCCGGCTTTGTCGGCAGCCTGACGAGCTCGGCCCAGCGCGTGGCCCGGCTGATCGTGGAACAGGTACACACGAGCAATATCCAAGTGAATCAGCCAATCGGCGGAATCCACTTGAACGGCCTTGTCGAAGCAGTGCCGCGACGGGTCCATGCCGGTGCAGAGCATCGTTTCGCCACGCACGATCCACCGGTACGAGGACCAGCCTTTTTGCTTGATCGCGCCGTCACAAAGGATGACGGCTCGATTCGCGTCGCCGTCTCGGCACACGGCTTGAGCCTGCGTGGCCAGCAGATCGCCGTTGTTCGGAAACAGTTCGAGCGCCTTTTGGCTCCAGAGTTCCGCTTCGTGATACTCACCCAACTCGACAAGCATTTGACACTGTCCGACCCAACCGACGATCAACGACTTGTCCTCTTCGAGTGCTCGCGAGTAATACCGCAGCGCGTTTTCGTACTCACCGATCCGCTTCTCACGATCCGCTTCCACCAGACAATCTTCTGGCTCGCGCTGCGTCCGCCGCCACTCCGGCGGCACATCGTCGGCGGGATTGAGCTCAAGTTTGTCGAAGCGTGCCATGTTGAAACGCGAAAGATCAGAATTAGGCATTCCCCCACCGACCCCGTGTCGGTGGGGGACGTTCTAACCACGACCCGAATTTGTGCGGCGACGAATTGCTTCCACAATTTACTCGACCGCGCCCCATTGTGCCAAAGGCCACGTCTGCCAACAGACTCGCCCCATGATTTGAGATCGCGGCACCAGCGCGATTCGTTGCTGCAGTTGCAAAACGGGAACGCCCGGTCCCACGAACGGCAGCCGGCGATTGCGAGCAATCACTTCCTCGGGGGACGGCTGCAAGATCATCAAGATTCCCGGCGGAACGTCAATCACCTGGTCCTGTGGTGGGACGCCCCCTTGCGGAGGTTGCCAGGAGAATGGCTGGCCATCCCGATGCAGAACGGACTGCTTCCACTCCAGACGCACTGGTCCTTCGCCCAAGACTCGGCCAACCCACGGACCGCGCAAGATTAGGTTCGGCAGTTGGCTCGCGGGTTGATAGATCACGACATCGCCGTCCCGCGTGACGTTTCGTTGGAGCAGCAACACATCACCCCGCCGAAAGCCCGCCATTGGCTGGAGCAATTCCATCGGCCAACCGAACCAGTCCACCAACCGATACATGGGCAGGCAGACGAACACCGCCACGACAGCGACCATGATGATCCCACACGTCAAACGACTGCGATCGTCGCTACGTGAGATCAGCAGCACCGAGAACACGCTGGAAAAATGGCTGCCGAAGGCCAATGCCAGACTCAACGAACTCAGCCACGAACCGAGAAATGGCAGCGTGAGGCCCATAAAGAAGACGTAGCTCGCCAGATGCACGATCGCCAGCGGCCGGCGTCCCAAGATGTACTGGGGCCAGCCCGGAATCAACGCCGTGTAGATCGGCACATCAAACGAAATTGGCTCTAACGCAACACCCACCGCCGTGCTGAGCCTCTCGATCATCGTCCAGAACCAACGCAGCGGTGTGCTCAACACCCGACTGCGGAACCCGGCTTGCCGCATCCGTTTCGTCCACCGTCCCGCTCGCGGCGGAATGACGTCAATGTTTGCCGAGGCCAGCGTCAACGAACCGCCACAGCGGACGCATTTGGTCAGGCCGGGCATGTTCTCGAATTGGCAATTGACGCATTGCATGACGAGGAACCCACCTGTACTACTAGTTCTCAGTTTCTTGTTTTCCTGCGCGCATTTTGTAGCGGAACGGCGCAAGCCGTCCGGTTTCACAGACAC
>JAYVSP010000682.1:0-6995 GCA_043775215.1 Planctomyces sp.
ACGAAACCATCACCACTGATGTCCGCCTAATCGCCGCGACAAATCGCGATCTCCCCACGCTCGTCAATACCGGCCATTTTCGATTGGACCTGTTCTATCGCCTCAACGTTTTCACAATCACCATGCCCGCGCTCCGCGACCGAGCGGATGACATTCAACGTCTGGCTGAACACTTCATCCGCCAGTTGAATCAAACATTGAAAAAAGATGTGCAGCGCATCACCCCTGACGCGCTGTCGTTAATGCGTGCTCATCATTGGCCGGGGAACGTGCGAGAACTGCAAAATGTCTTGAAATACGCGCTGGTCCAAGCCCCCGGCCAGAACCTCACGTCCGAATGCCTGCCGCAATCGCTTCACACGGCCGTGTCCGACTTGGCTCCCGCCGAGACCGATCCGAATAGCCTCGACCTCATTCGCTTCATTCGCCGCTTGCTTGCCGTGGGTGAAACGGATCTCTATCACAAAATTCAAACTGAGATGGATCGCCGCCTGCTCCATGAAGTGCTGGACCACGTCTCGGGCAACCAAGTCCAAGCCAGCGAACTGCTGGGTATCTCGCGCACGACCTTGCGAGCGAAACTCTCGGCGCTTGGAGCAGACAGCACGTCTGAAGCAGCAACAAACGGAAGCTGACCAGAATCCAGACAACTGCTCAGACACAACTTTAAACCTCTATACAGGACGTCGGCGAAACCTGCCGAGCGACGCTGCCCAGAGTCACTTTTGCAGGTAAATAATCGCACGAGTGGTTTGGCATGACTTCTGCTTTGCGAGGGTACTCGACCGCATATCAGCTCAACAAATAGAAGACATTGAGGCTTTTCCATGCCCCTCACCTGCCCACATTGTGGAACCTTCCAGCGGCTGATGCCCTCACCGCGAACCTCTGAAGGTGGGAGCATCCTCGATCTCTTCACACGTCTGATCCGCTGCGACGTCTGTACGCATCGCTTTCGAGCGTGGCGCTGGAATACGACTCGCCTCAGCCGCAATAGGACTCGGTCGAAGTCCAATTGAATGAAACTTTTCTCAACACTACCAAACACTCCAAGGAGGGGCGAATCCATGTTCGTTCTCATGCGGCGCGTTGGCGAAGAAATCGAGATTGATCGAGACATCGCCTCACTGTTTTGGAGGCGTGAGGCAACGTTATTCGACTGGGAATCGCTGCACCGCAATCCGTGCGTGTGTTTGCCAAGAAATCTTTGATCGACAGACGGAGTGTGCAGACGCTGCCGTTCTACCCAAAGAGAACTCCGACAACCCGAATAAATAAACTACTCTGCGCGAAAGTCCTTCGCGAACGCTCGTGGTTTCAAGTCATCTCCGGTGGCGATCTTGGTCAGCTCATTCCAACTCAGCGTTTGGCCGGGGACGATGATTTTGGCTTTGAGGAACTCGCCCACCTTCGGGTCGCCGACGTAGACGACGGAGCGCGGGTCTTTGCCTCCGCAGACTTCGCGAGCAATCGTGTGATGGACTTGCGAGGCGAACAATTCGCCCATCATGTAGTTGTGGTAGTAAACCGGCGCGCCGACGATGTGAATCTTGCTGCCGTAATCGGGAGCGTTACGGCCATCCGGGCGGTGCAGCAACTGATATTTCTCGACCAAGTCCCACCACAGTTTGTTGAGGTCTTGATCCGGGTTGTCGTACAGCCCCTTCTCGAATCGCAGCATCACTTGGCACCAGCGTGAGAAGATCAGCAATTGGTTTCGCAAGACTTTCGCTCCCGCGTCGCTGAGCCGTTTGCGTTCGGCCGGGTCTTTCGAGGCGATGCCCATTTGCTCTTGCCAGACACCGTTCTTTCCGAGACGGCCCATCATCATGGCCAGTCCTTCGGTGGTCAGGATGTGCGACGCACCTCGCAACACATACGGCACGGACTGCGGAATGTACTTACTCGAATACACCGAATGCCCCAGCTCGTGCAGCATGGTGTCCATCCAACGTTCGCTGGGAACGATATTGGCCAGCACGCGGACGTCCCCGTCGCGGTCGATGTCTGTGCAGAAGGCGTGCGGCGACTTGCCTGGCTTCTCGAACAGGTCGCTGCGTTCGATCACGTCGTCGATCGGCAGACCGATGCCGATATAAAACTGACGGCACAGCTTGATGATGTCAGCATCTTTGTAGATCGCATCCAGATCGGTGCCGAAGACAGCCGGCGATTCCTGGAAGAACGGGTCGTGATAATGCCACGGTCGGAGATCTTCGATCTTCACGCCGCAATTCGCGGCCAGGCGTTCGTCGATTTCGGCTTTCGCTTTGCGGAACGGTTCGCGCGTCAGTGCGTCAAGCTCATCGAACAGCGCCAGGATTTGTGGCTGCTCTTGCTCGTTCAGATGCAGCATCAGTTGGTGATAGTTCTGAAAATCCAGTTGTTTCGCCGCCTGATTGCGCAGCTTGGCGAGCGCAATCAAATCCTTCTCGACCGCCGCGCCGACCCCCTTGCTCCCCTCCCACACCTTGCGCCGCTCGTCGGAACTTTTGGACTCTTTCAAGATTTTGCGGACGTCGTTCTCCGAGAGTTTCTTGCCGTCCACGTCCGCGCGATAAACGTTGAACGCCTTCTCGATGGCGTTCGCCTTGGCGACCATTTCACGCAGCAACAGCGGGTCAACCTGCTTTTCCAGATAGCTGAGATAGATCACATCAATCTGCCGAGCCACCAGCTTGTCGGTGACTTTGCCCGACTCCTTAATGAACTTCAGTTCGCGGAACGCGACCGGATCGGACAACACGGCGTCGATTTTGTTTTGTGCCGCTTCCTTCCGCTGAAAGTCTTCGTCCTTGCCGGAAGTGTTGGCATCCCACCACGCGATGCCGGCGGTCTTGTCGAGCGGCTGCATCTTGGCGACATGAGCCTCAATGTATTTCTTGGCCCGCGCGTCCACCGAGTTGTCATCGGCAGCCGGCGAGACTGCTACCAGCAGACTTAGCGCCGTACCGAAAATCAAGACGATCCGACAAGCGAAGCCGGACGTAATGCGACAGGAGAAGAAATTGCGTTGATTCATGTTTCACCGTTCCATCGTGGAGACTGGTCTGTGCCGCACGAGGATTCGTGCGTGTGCGAGCGAGTGATACCCGCTTGCGTCGCCGAGTCCAAGCAATCGAAGTGACTTCCTTTGTCGTCTTCACAAAGCAAGCCAGAAGCGAACCTCCGGCTCCTGAGCGTGGGGTTCGTTGAATTAATCCACCAGCAGGTGATGTCGCATTCGATGATTAGAGTACAAAAGAACGTGAAGCAAACTCGGCCGCGAGTTCGAGCAACACTGCGGAGATCTTCGCAGAGGCTCATCTACATAACGGCGTGACGGCTGTGGCTTTCTCTTCGGCAGCGCTGCGGCGCAGATAAAATGGCTCCAGCGTCCACAGTTCGGCGAATTCGCCGACCTGAGCCTGCTGCTCGCCCAATTGGGCGATGAGGTCGGCTCGCGGCGAACGACATTCCGGGCCGAGCACTCGCACCGCGGCCGGCAAGTTCGCACGCACTGATTCGGCGGCCGAGCCGCTCACTGCGATCGACGGTTCTGAGTCGGCAATCTCGCTACAACGACGGCACCAAGTTTCCATCGGCTCGATCGAGATCTCCGCCAAGCGAGTCCAGTTCGCGATTTCGTTCTCCGCAAAGTCACCTGGCTTTCGAACGAAGTGGCCTACAAAAAGATCGCCGCGCTGAGCATCCGCGACGACAAAAACCTCGGAAACGTCGCTCGGACTCGCCGCCGCAATCGCGCGAAAGGTGTCAACGGCCGTCAATCGGCAACCAACGGCATACGCCAACGTCTTGGCAAAAACGACACCAACTCGCAATCCGGTGAAGCTCCCCGGTCCGATGCTGACAGCGATTAAATCCAACTGCTTGGCGGCGAGTCCATGCCGGCGCAGCAATGTGTCTACTTCGGAAACCAACGTCTGAGCGTGTCGGCGTCCGACCTGTTCGATCGATACTATCTCGATCGTTTCACCGCCGCGCCGCAGGGCGATGGCTCCCGCCAGTCCCGATGTTTCCACTCCCAAAGTCAAACTATTCACGCGAATGTCCCATTCAGTTTTTGTTTTTGATTGATCCGGTTCCGCGATGTTGTTCGGCCGAAGATTGAGCGATGATTGTTCGGGAAACAAACCCGCGTCACAACGGACCTTTGGCCCCGGATATGTCCGCTCCATTCCTGATCGTTGACGGCTACAACTTATTGCACGCGGCCGGACTGGCGAAAGCTCGTTACGGGCCGGGAGATTTGCATCGCTGTCGACACCGGTTGTTGCAGTTGCTGTTGAAACATTTGCGGCCGGATGAGATCGCGCGAGCAACGATTGTGTTTGATGCGACGCACCCGCCGCCGAATGCACCGCGCGAGCAATATGAACAAGGCTTGGCCGTGTTTTTCGCCACCGCACCGGGAGATGCCGATGAGTTCATCGAACGATGGTTGCAACGACATCCCGCCGCCAGCCATGTGTTGCTGGTCTCCAGCGATCACCGTTTGCAGCGTGCGGCCAAACGGCAGCATGCCACTTCCGTTGATAGCGATCAATTCCTCGAAGAGTTGCTCCGCCGCGAATCGTCTGCCAACGCGCAGCCGCTCGCGCTGCAACAGGCAATTGACCCGAAGACCACTCGCCGATTGCAGCCTGAAGAAGTCGACGCATGGCTTGCGGAATTTGGCGATGTCCCCGGTGCCGACAGGCTTCGTCCGATGCTCCCTTTTTTGGTGGATGACAATGCGGAGCAAACACATGCCAAAGTGAGCTCCGCAGAATCAACTCCCGCAACAAAAAAGCGAGCGGCTGCGGAAACGTCAACGACCGCTTCGCGCCGACCAGCGACTCCGTCCCGTGTCGATCCCGAAGAAGCACGCCTGCTCCGTGAGGCGGAAGACTGTCTGCGGCAAGAATTCGGCGAGGATTCCACGTCGTAGGACGCTTGACGCTTGTGAAGACCAGTCGCACAATCGCGACTGTCAGATGTAGCTGAACTCGCCAGAGTTCAGATCCGAAGTCTGGCGACTTCGGCTATGAGAGTTCAGATCCGAAGTCTGGCGACTTCGGCTACGAGAGTTCAGATCCGAAGTCTGGCGACTTCGGCTACGAGAGTTCAGATCCGAAGTCTGGCGACTTCGGCTACGACAGTTATTGATGCGCCGGTCCTAAGGGGCCTGGACTACAGGACGTCGACCAGCATGTCGCGACTCACGCCCGTTGAAGAACTTTTCGAGGTGTCTCATGATCGTCGCGCATTTCTGGCGGGGTTGACTGCGACGTTGTTTACGGCGGGTTGCGGAGCACAAACGTATGAAGCACGTTTGCGCGAAACCAAACAGTACTTCGAGTACCTCGACCAGGTGAACCTCGCGCTGCAACGTCCGCTGAAGCTCGAAGGGATTGAGATCCGCGTCCCTAAGCCGTTCGAGCAACTCGTCCCGGCGAAAACTCCCGAGGAAGGTCAGCCTCCAGAAAAACTCGACCCGCTGCTTGATCCAGTTCGGTTGGGCTATTTTCCCAACGTAGTGCTCGAAGGGGTGCTGGCCACCTGGAAGGCCAATGTGAAGACCGAAACGGGCGAAGCCCCAGCCTACTTGCATCTGGTCAGCAACTGGCAGCGCTGGATCGATAAGCAGACCGACACCGACATCGAACCGCCGCGGTATCTGAGCGACTTGGCCAATCATTTGGCCTCAACGTTCAACGTCCAGTCCGACACGTCCGATACTCCCTGGAATTGGGAACTTGTCCGAGCGATGTCTCCATACGTTCCAAAGAAAAAGGTCGACTCCATTCCCATCGAATTGCCGCAACCGCCGATCAATGTCATTTTCTACCGCACGGAAAATCGGGACGTGCATGTCGGGCTGCTGCTGATCGTGCCACGCGCGCTCGACCGGCGTGAGAATATCGAAGCCCGCCTCAAGCACACGCTGGAAACTCTGAAAATTCCCAGCCAACCTCCTCAAAAGCCCTCTCCCAAAGCGACCTCGGGCGGATTCTGAATGTTTGATCTGGCCGACACGATTCGCCGGGCCTGTGTGCTGGAAGCGACCGCCGCCAAACCGGGCAATGTGCATCCGCACGCTTCCTTTGCGGACCTAAACTACTTGGACTTTGTGCAATCGGCTAATGCGGTCGCGCCGGTATTGGCCCGTACGGTGGAACTCGGCGTGGGACGTGCGGTCTTTGAGGCGATTCAAGCGACTCGCGCAGTCGTCCCGACGAACACCAATTTGGGGATCGTGCTGTTGCTCGCGCCGCTGGCGGCGGTTCCGCCGGTTCGCTCGTTGAGTGACGGAATCGGCGATGTATTGCAGCGGTTGACACACGAGGATGCCGTGTGGGTCTATCGCGCGATCCGCTTGGCTCAGCCGGGCGGATTGGGTTCAGCCGCGAGCGAAGATGTCGCGGACGAGCCAGCGGGGACGTTGCTCGACGTCATGAAGTTGGCCGCAGATCGAGACGGCGTCGCCGCGCAATACGCGAGCGACTTCTCCTGGGTGCTGAATGAAGGATTGCCGTTTTTGAACGGGGTGATCGACAGCGGAGCGACTGTCGAAAACTGGGAGTCGGCGATCATTGAACTGCAACTCCGGTTGTTGGCCGCTCATCCCGACACGCTGATTGTTCGGAAATGTGGTTGGAATCTCGCAGAGGAAGCGTCGCGGAAAGCGCAACGAGTGCTGGAGGCCGGCGGACCACAGACGGCATCCGGTGCGCAATTTCTGAAAGACTTCGACCGCTGGCTGCGAGAAGACGGTCATCGTCGGAATCCCGGAACGACCGCGGACCTGATCACTGCCTGCTTGTTTGCTGCCATTCGCGATGCGCGTCCGGCATAACTTGGCCATTTTCTTTCTCTGCGCTCTTCGGTCCTTTGCGAGGCAATTATTCTTCACGCGGGCGAGATTGATGCTTTGTACTACTAGTTCTCAGTTTCTTGTTTTCCTGCGCGCATTTTGTAGCGGAACGGCGCAAGCCGTCCGGTTTCACAGACAC
>JAYVSP010000683.1:0-10909 GCA_043775215.1 Planctomyces sp.
GCCACCGAAGCCGACCTGTTGAATGTCGCCCTCTTTGGCCAGACCGCGAAGCAGTGGCGCGCTGCCAATCCCAAGTCCGACGGCAACATGCGCGACGACGCCACCATCGAACAACTCCTCGTCCTCGCCAACATCGAGGGCATGAACGGCGAGTTCATCCACATGAGCCTGTCGCAAGGCGAACGCCTGAAACGGCTCAACGAAATCGCCATCCGCCAAATGAAAACGCTGACCGCCGTCAGTGCTAAAGCGCTGCCTGACCCCGGCGGTTATTCTTGAGATTGTGATACGGTCGGTTGAGGTCACTGGAGTGAGAAATGGCTCATACGAAACGCCGGGTCCGGCAGCACATCATGGAAGACCAGTCCTATCTCGTTTTGAAGTCGCTGCTGCCCGAGGAGTGGGCCGTCCATGAGTACCGACCAGACTACGGCATTGATTTGGTAATCGAGATCTTCAAGTTCGTTGATGACACGCGCGAGGCTGCGGACACGCTGGGGGAGCTGTTCTTCGTCCAGCTAAAATCGGTCAAGCAGACCGAGATCCAGAAGATATCCTGCAAGTCGCGGGGCAACGTCGAGAAAGCTGCGGTGCCGCGTGGAGAGTTGTTGGAGCGTGCGATCGAGGTCATTCCCTATGTGATTGACACGGACACGCTGCTGACTGTGCAGACGATGGGACCGACCATCGCGGTGGTCTTGTGCTTGGTCTGCTTGGAAACGAACCGCGTGTTCTATGTTTGTCTCAATGACCTGATCGAAAAGGTGCTGCTTGTCGAAGACCCAGATTACGCCGAAAAGGGGACGAAGACGATTCATATCCCTGTGAAGAATGAAATCACTCAGGGGGGATCGGGACTGGACGGGCTTCGGTTCATGGCCAAGCGGCCGAAATTTTACGCGGCCTTCAACCACTTCAATTATCAGCAGACCGAGCTCTGGTATTTCTTTGGATTCACTAGACCGGGCATCGTAACGTACCGCGACCAGGTGGAGCCGGAACACGACCTTGACGTCGAGATGCGGCCACTCTTGCGTCGCTTCATCGCGGTGCTGAAATACCTCGACATCTGGATCGACAACACCGCCTGGGGTCTGGTCGACGAATACTACAAGTACCTCGCACAGATGGAGGCAATGCTGGACGACCCCAACGAGGACACGGACTCGATCGTTTCAAAGGCGCTGCTTGTGTGGAATGGCCTCACCGCCCTATCTCGCAATTATGAGGAGATTTGCCGGGAGTGGTATCTCCCGACCCTCCTTGGCGACACACTCTCTTGAATGTCCGGTGGTAGGTGAAGCAAACGCGGCCATGACTGGCGTTAGTAGAGTCGCTCATAACAACACACGATTTCTTCTTTGATCAGTCCTTTGTGTCCACAACGCTTTGGTGCGAGCATTCGGTCTCGAATCTGATCTCTGAACGAATCGACGATTCGGAAGTCTCGGGTGAGAAGCATTTTTTGCAGCACATCCCAAGTGCGAATCCTCAACCCACCGACAAGATTGTCACCGCAAACTAAAACGAAGGTGCCTTTGGGTACTAGGCAACTCGCGACAAGGTCAAATGCCTTCCCCATGTCGTGAAGGTAGCGGTGTACGATGGCAGACAGCCGCGGCTCACGTCGCTCCAGCCCGACGAGACCACGCACAAGTTTCCGGTGTTGCGACTGCTCCGATTCGTTTACGTCGCCGAGTAACACTCCTCGATCCGTGCCAACAAACCGATCCTTGATTTCGCTAACGGTGAAGGGCATGAGTCCCTCCAAGACATGCAATTCCAGCTTAGAGTTGCGGAAGTAGTCTTGGGCGTTGATGTAGGGCGGTGACGTGATAACGTGGGAACACTTGCCGACTTTTTCGCAGACCGACCGGTTGCGCACGACATCACCTAGTACGACATCAGACTCGGTTTGGCCACCGCTCTGACCATAAAGCTCCGCCAGGTCGCTAAGGATACTTCGCAGTGTTTGATACGGATCGAAATGCCGTCCCTTGCGAGTCGCCACTGCGGCGCGTCTGCGAACACATATTGCAGACCGTGACTCGGTCCATCCGTGTGTCAGACGGACGGCACTGCGATGCTCAGTTCGCCCGCGAGTTTGACGAGTGCTTGCCAGTTGCCGTCGTCGAGCGGGATACCGTTCGTGGAGCGATCGGCGAGGACTCGGCGTTCGGTGTCGCCGGGGAGCGTGACTTCTTTGACGCCGCCGAGCGCGGCGCACCGCTTCCGAAACCGAACTCCGAGTCCGAATGCCCAATCGTTCGGCAACCACATCCCGCGAAAGTCTCAGCAGTTCGCGAGCCGACATCCATCAGTTCGGTGCGGGAGGATGAGCTTCGAGCCATTCGGCATCGGCGCGGTCTTTCGTTCGTCCCGTGTTCCATTTGTTGCGCAGCAGATCTTCTCGGCCGATGACGGGAATCGGAATGCCGTCTACCTGGATAGACTTTCGCCCCGGCCAGGCCTCGTCAAAAGTCACGGCGGCAATCGACGTCAGAATGTCAATCCGGCGTGGAGCGATACCGACTTGAAAGACCACATCGGGAGCGACCAAATCCGCCACTGTCAAATCGTGCAAAGGCGCGCCGAATCGGCAGAGCGCTCGCCAAACTCGCTGCGCGTTCTCATCGGAGCAACGCACCCAGAGGTCGATGTCTCCGGTCGCTCGCGGATAACCGTGTGCCGCCAAGGCGTGCGCGCCGACGACGAGGTACTCAACGCCTTCGTCGTTCAAGATGCACAACATGTCGCGGTAGTCGGGATTGAGCAATGTCTTCTCCTCGCATGGCCCACGCCTCAATGGTCAGCGGCCAAACCATCAACATCCGCTCGGCGGGTGTCGCGGCCGTTGGAGGTGGCGAATCCGTCTGCAGCGATTTACGTTCGATCGTCACAACTCGGCTGGATGCCATCGTCTCCTCCCGTTTCTGGACACGAAAGCTTACCAAGTTGGGCCACGACAGGCACCTTGAATTGCGAGACGTGTGAAGGAAGCCATTCAGGCCGCGTCAGTCGCGCGCACGCCCGAACTCATCCGGAATAAGTGCATCTCAATTCCGCCGCATTCAACCTCAGAATTGAACGGTCATGCCAAACGAGATTGAGTGGAATGAGACGCGATAGTTCACGTTTGAGTCGGGGACTGGTCCGGCGGGAGATTGAATGCGGCCGCTGACTTCGGTGGCAGGCCCGTAGTTGTAGGTGAGATGCGTTGTCGCTCGCTCGGTCAGCTTGAGTGAACTTCCGCAGGCGATTACATGCTGCAGGATCAGTGGTGAAGCGACATTGAACCCCGCCGTTGGATCGCCGATCGGACGCGTTCTACACCCAGCAAGCCCCGTTATTGTCGGCAACCTGCGCCGCCACGCTGCGCTCGGCGCGGGTCTCCTGACCCCGCCGCTGGCTTGGACCGCAGATCTCCCCGAATCGTTGGAGACCTACGGTCGTCGGAGTGCGGGGTCGGGAGACCCGCGCACAGCGCGTCTGCGAACACATATTGTAGACCGTGACTCGGTCCATCCGTGTGTCAGACGGACGGCACTCCGATGCTCAGTTCGCCCGCGAGTTTGACGAGTGCTTGCCAGTTGCCGTCGTCGAGCGGGATTCCGTTGGTGGAGCGATCGGCGAGGACTCGGCGCTCGGGGTCGCCGGGGAGCGTGACTTCTTTGACGCCGTCGATCAGCGGCACGCCGCGCACGTAGTCTTCCAGGCCGGCAACTTCGTGGAAGAGATGCTCAACACCGGAGAACAGCTTGGGGTCGATCACGATGAAGATGGCTTCGTTGCCCAGCGGCGGAGGCGGATTGGGCGCGGCACACGGACCGCCGGAGAGGCCGCCGCATAATGTCTCGATCATGAATGATAGGCCAAAGCCCTTGTACGCCTGATCGCCGCCCATCGGCAGGATCGTGCCGGGTGGATCGCCATAAAGCGCGCTGGGATTCGTCGTCGGCAGGCCATCTGGGTCAAGCACCCATCCGAGAGGGATTGGCTGGCCGGCGATGTGTTTGACTCGAACTTTGCCTTCGGCGGTGGCACTCGTGCCGAAGTCGAGGACGAACGGATCGCCATTGGGACGCGGCATCCCCATGCAGAGCGGATTGGTTCCCAGCCGCGGCCGTTTGCCGCCGACGGGTGCGACGCGCGGAGCGGCTCCATGTGTGTTGGCCACGATGATTGACGCCATTTGTTGAGCGGCGGCCATCTCGGCATATTCGCCCAAGCGGCCGATGTGAGCCGATTGCCGCAACGAACCGCAGGCGATTCCGGTCGTCGCCGCTTTCGCGATCAGGCGAATGGTGAGATCGCGGGCCAAGACTTGTCCGAAGCCCCAGTCGCCATCGGTAACCAAGACGCTGGGCGCTTCGCGGATGACAGTCAGCCGAGCTCCCGCGTGCAACCGGCCGCTCTTCACGTTCTGCAAGTAAAACGGAATCCGCATCACGCCGTGCGAGTCATGTCCGCGCAGGTTGGCTCCCACGAGACTTGCGGCAACGATCGCCGCCTCTTCGGCATCGGCACCTCCGGCAGAGAGCAATTGAACGGCAAAGTTGGTCAACAGCGGGTGAGAAATGACGGGCACGGGCGGGCTCCTCAGTAGGGAGGTGGGCGGTGGGGAGGTGGGGCGGTGGGGCGGTGGGGAGAAGACGTCAACGAAACTATCTCCCCACCACCCGATCCCCCCACCTCCTCACCACAGCATCGTAGCGAATTTGCTGGCGGCGCGGATTCATGGTGGCTGGAAAAATTCCGGGGAGAACAATTCTGCCGCTCGGTCGTGTCTTGCGTCTCGCGCCTGCCGTTCCGGTTCGATGGCGCGACTTGATTCCTTCCCAGGTTCGAGGCGGAGCGGCCGATAGTTCTCTTCGCCAAACAACAACGACGAAGGAACTCAGAACAACACCATGAGCGACATCGTGCCGGGCATTCGGACTTTGGATGAGTTGCGGTCTTTCGTGAAGACCACGCTCTGTCAGAAGGAAAACCTGCTGCTGGAACAATCGAAACTACGGCAAGCTCCGCTAATCAAGCAGGGGACGCTGTGTGGGTTTCAGTTCTCGGTGCAGGGGCCAAGACAAGTTCGCTTGGGAGCCGTTTGGGCGAGCGATCACAACGACATTTACTTCTATGACACACGCGGCAATCGCTACCACAAGGTGCATTTGCCCGAACAAGTTGAGCTGGCCGAGGCGGATGCCTTGCCAGCGAATTAGCGACCTTGGAGCGGCCCGACGATTCTCTCCTTGGGGTAAGTCGGGTCGCGCCGACTGCGGGTCTCGTGGCGTTCACCTTCGAGTCTTGACTCGAACGGCTAAGCTGCGAGGCCCGCAGTCCGGGCTGATCGCTCACTTCTTTTCCGCATCTGCTTCATCCAACAGATCCGGCAAGATCAACAGGCGCGGAGCCGGTTCCGGCGGAACGGCCAAATCCCGTTCCGGAAGCCGCGGACCAAGAGCCTCTTGAGGCGGCATCGGCCGCACGTCCCTAACCGGCTTGCGGACTTCCACACCAGGAGCGGGAGCCTCTTCGGGCGGCGGAGGAGGCGGCAATGCGCGGCGGAGCTCGAGTGTGGGATCGTGCGCCGGTTGCACACGTTCGGAGGATTTCAGGAACGCTCGCACATGGGCGTCTTGCCCGGAAGTGAGCTTCACTGCTCCGCGGAAGAACTCGTTCGCTCGGTCGTCTTCATCGCAAAACAACATCACGCCCATGAGAAACAACCGATCGGCGTCGCGCACGTTGGCATTCGCCCAATCGGCGACGCGTTGCAAGTACTCAGTCTTCTGCACGACATTTTCAACGCCATAAACCGCGTCCAGCGTGATGCGGCTTTTCGGCCAATTGGGATCAACTTGCAATCCTCGCTTCAGTTTCATGACCGCGTGCGAGTAGCGGCCCAACGCGACCAGCGCGAACGCCTGCCGGAAGTAAACGTCGCCACGGTCCTCGGCCTCGCGCTGAGCTTCCAGATATCGCAAATAGGCTTTGACGAATTGACCTTCGTGAAGCCAGTGGTCTCCTTCCGCTTGAAACTGGCGGCTGCGATCTTTTCCCGCGCGCGATGACCCACTCACCGGACGAACGGTCGAAGCGACATCGACTTCAGCGGGAATCCCCTCACGCCGTTCAGCATGTTGCTGCAAGATGTCTTGCATATTCGGCTCATCCTGTGGCGGTGGCGGAAGGACTCGTCGTCTGCTCCTGACGATCACGGGTTGTGGCTGACTCACGACAATCATCTCAGTGGGCACAACCATTGACTGCATTACCACGGTCGGTCCGATAACGGGAGCCAAGCCCCACGAAGAATATCCGAAACTGGAATAGCCGCTGGAGTACCCGCCCCACGGCGAGACGATGCCGCCACCAAAGCCGACCGTCAGTGGCGGATAGCCGTACCAATTGGTGACACAGCTTGGATGAACGTAATAGCCCGGCCCGAAAACGCTGCCAGAGACGTGAACATGATGCCAATGATCCGCGCGAACCGCCGCGGGAACGCTGAGGCCGCTGGCGACAATCGCCGACATCCAGATTACTCGCCAAACGGATGCGGAAAACCGAGACATGATTTATCCTCCGGAATGTTCGATGTCTGCCGCATCATGTGCGGCACGACGAATTATCACGGATTTTCCCGATCTCGGTCAAACCGAGTTAACGCACGGCAAGTTCAGCCATTCTGGGTTTCCTCAACGCCTTGTTCCGCGCCGTCTCTTGAATTAGCGTGCCACCGTTCCATCCGAGCCACACCGAGGTCATTCCCAGATGTCATCTCGTCCCACACTCCGCATCGACGGCGAAGTTGCCCATCCGTGTCAGTTTTCCTTCGACGACCTCCGCACATTCGCAGAAGCCGACCAAGTCCGTGATGTCAGCCGGTTTCATCCAAAGCGACCTGGAGACGGCGTGACGTTGCGATCGCTGCTGGACCGAGTTCAGCCACGAGAATCGGCGTCATATCTCACCCTGTACGCTACGCAAGACAACTTCGCGGCCAGCATCCCACTGGCCGCTGTTGTGGACGAGGCGGTGTTGGTCTATCAACTCGACGGCGCACCATATCCGGAAGCGAAGGGCGGGCCATTTCGTTTTCTGATTCCGAACCCCGCGGCCTGCCACACGGATGAACTGGATGACTGCGCGAATGTCAAATTCGTCGATCGCATTGAACTGACGGCAGGCAAAGGCCGAGACACGCGGCCTCATGACGAAGCGACTCACGAGGCACTGCACTCATCGTAGGCACATTTTGGAGTGCGGCGATGCATCGCTGCTTTCCATTGCGGCGGAGCCGCTTTGCCTGTTTTGTGAATCTCTTACTTCCAATGAAAACCAAACGCGGTTCCGCAAAAACAAAGTGGCTCCGCCGCAAAGGAAAGCGGTGATGCATCGCCGCACTCCAAATCAATGCCTTCCATTCGTATTGCCAACTTGAGGGTTGATGTCGCTCAGCCTGAGGCGGAGTTGCCTCGGCGCTTGGCGAAGAAACTCGGTATTAACGAGAGCCAGATCGCGCGCTGGCGCATCCTGCGGAAAAGCCTTGATGCGCGATCGCGGTACGACTTGAGGTTCGTCTACACGCTGCTCGTCGAACTGCCGGCGGAAGAACTGGCGACGAAGTTGTTGGCGACAAAATCGGCGGACGTTGAACTGTTCGCTCCGCCGCCGTTTGATGAGGTCGAGCCGGGTTACGAACCGCTGGAGCAACGGCCGGTCGTGATCGGTTCGGGTCCGGCTGGGTTGCTGGCGGGATACCTGCTGGCAGTGAAAGGTTATCGGCCACTGATCATCGAACGAGGGCAACCAGTCAAGGAACGCGTTCCGGCGATTCGCGCGTTCGACTTCGGGGGCGAGCACGATCCCGAGAACAACTACCTCTTCGGCGAGGGAGGGGCCGGCACATTCAGCGACGGTAAATTGACCTGCCGACTGAGCGGGTCGGATGTCGATTGGGTGCTGGAGCGGTTCGTCGAATGCGGCGGCAAGCCGTCTTTGATGTACGAACAGCGCCCGCATCTGGGAAGCAATCGGCTGCCGATGATCGTGCGGAACTTTCGGCGCAAGATCGAAGCTCTTGGTGGCGAGTACCGTTTCGGCTGTCGGCTGGAAGGGCTCGACATTCGCGACGGTCGGTTGCGCGGTCTGCACACGTCGAGCGGCGACATCGCGACGACGCAGGCGGTGCTGGGCATCGGGCACAGCGCGCGAGACACATACCGCATGTTGTTGGCGGCAGGTATTCCGATGCGGCAGAAGGCGTTTCAACTCGGCCTGCGCATCGAGCAGCCTCAGGAGCAAGTCAACCGGCACAAGTACGGCCAGCCTGAGTATCTCGAATTGTTGGGCGCGGCGGATTATTCAATGACCGTTCGCGGCCAGCGCGACGTCTACTCATTTTGCATGTGTGCCGGCGGCATCACGATTCCCAGTGTGTCCGAGCCGGGCTGCATTGCGACCAACGGGATGAGCAATTCGCGGCACGACACGCCGTTCGCCAACAGCGGCATCATGGTGACGCTCGAACCACACGAATTCGGCGGCGATCACGTACTGGCCGGTGTTGAACTGCAACGTCACTTCGAGGCGATCGCTTTCGATCTCGCCGGCCGCAACTATTTCGCCCCCGTTCAAACGACCGCAGACTTTCTGGCCGGCCGCACTCCCGCGCGGAACCAACATTTGGAAACATCTTATCAGCGAGGCACAACGTCGCTGAATCTGGACGAAGTGCTGCCGCCGGTCGTTCTGGCCGCGATCCGATCCGGTCTGCCGGTCATGGATCGCAAGTGGCACGGTCAATTTCTGCCGCACTCCAACTTGCTGGGGCCTGAAATGCGCGGCAGTTCGCCGGTTCGAATCGAACGGGATCTGAGCACTCGGCAATCCCCAGCCTGCGCCGGCTTATATCCGGTCGGCGAGGGAGCTGGCTTCGCCGGAGGTATCATCAGTGCCGCGGTCGACGGACTGCTGAGTGCCAAACAAATCGTGCGGCAGTTCGCGCGGTAAAGAAACGATCCACACATTTTCAACGCAACGACGCAAAGATGCCAAGACGCAAGGAATGACAAGCGTGTTGTCCAACGCACTCCGAATGTCGCGAAATGGTTGGTTGCGCAAAACGCCGGCTCCTGTTTTCAGTTTGCATCTTTGCGACGTTGCGTCTTTGCGTTGATACTTTTTGTCTGGCATATGAAGCCGGGGACTCTGTTTCATGCCACATCACACCTTCGCCATGAAAGCACGTTGGGTTTTTCCGGTCGATCGGCCGCCGATCGAAAACGGATTGGTAGAGGTGGTCGACGGAATGATCACGGGCGTGCGCACCGCGCGGCACTCTGACGTGGCAGAGGATTTGGGGGACGTCGCACTTCTGCCCGGCTTGGTGAATGTGCATGCTCATTTGGAGTTCAGTCTCATCGAGCAACCGCTTCAGCCGGCCCCTCCGTTCCCGGAATGGATTCGCTCGCTGATGGCCTATCGGCGACAAACGTTTGGAGCCGACCCGGCCGCCAAGTTCGGGGCATTTCAGGCCGGCTGGTGCGAGTCGGCGGCATTGGGGACGACGCTGCTGGGAGAGATTGCCACAGAGGGTTGGTCGGCGTCAGGATTCGTTGGGGCGGGACCGCGAGTGGTCCCGTTTCGCGAGTTAATCGGCCTACGGCCGGAAACGTTCGCGCGGCAAATGGATGTCGCTGAGGCGTTCTTGAACGGTCAGGTTGGAACCCCGAATTACGGGCTGTCGCCTCATGCGCCCTACACTGTTGCTCCGGAGTTGTTGCGTCGCGTGGTCGAGTTGGCTCGGCAATGCGCGGCGCCGTTGGCGATGCACGTCGCTGAAACACCCGCTGAATTGGAGTTGCTGTCATCGGGGACCGGTGAATTGGTCGAGATGCTGCGCGAGTTTGGCGTTTGGCCGGTAGAAGGCTTGCCGACTGGTCGTCGGCCGATGGACATGCTGCGTGTGTTGGCGGATGCTCCGCGAGCGTTGATCGTCCATGGCAACTATTTGTCGGACGACGAGCAGAGTTTTCTCGCGAGCCAACAACATCTGACCGTGGTCTACTGTCCGCGGACTCATACGTACTTTGGCCACGAACCGCATCCGTGGCGACGCTTGCTGGCACAGGGAGCGAACGTCGCGCTCGGTACTGACGGAAGAGGCTCGAATCCGGACCTCAGTCTGTGGCAGGAATTGGTCTTCCTGCGCGAGCGGTTCGCGGACGTCTCGCCGCGCACATTGTTGGAGCTAGGCACGCTAGCCGGCGCGCGGGCGTTGGATTTGGATCTCGAATGCGGCACTTTGACACCTGGCAAACGAGCGGATTGTGCGGTCGTATCCCTCGCTGGAGTTGCCGCGGCGACCGATCCGCACGACTTGCTATTCATTCCCGAACAACGGATTGTCCGAACACTTTGCGGTGGCGAATGGGTTGCGACGTGAGCGGCACGGCGTCAGCCCCCGGACAACCCCACTTCTGAAGACAATTTTTGAAACACTAATCTTCGCTAATGACTCCAGGTTGCTCTGCCTTCATGAGCGGAGATATTCTTCACGCGGGGAAGAATGAGGTTTTTCCGATCAGCCGGAACGCGCTAGCGTCCGGTTCATGTGTCAATCGACATTCCGAACCGGACGCTAGCGCGTTCCGGCTGATCAGTCACGGCCTCATTTTGTGCCGCGTGAAGAATAAGTGCCGATTAGTGTTCCTGTTCTCTGCGTCCGTGCTTCGGTCTTCTGTCTTCAGGCCCGAAGGGACGTCACTCGAAAGCCCTGGGTCAACGGGCGCAACATCATCAAAGCCCTGAAGGGGCGACACATTTTCGTTCGGTTGTTTCGCCCCTTCAGGGCTTGCCGTTTTCGACGCCATCAAACCCAGGGCGTTGCCCTGGGCTGCCGAGT
>JAYVSP010000684.1:0-1941 GCA_043775215.1 Planctomyces sp.
TTTGTTTAACCCCAACGCCATCGGCGTGGGCGCGGTGGATACGACTCGCGCACGCCGATGGCGTTGCGGTTAAACATCTCTCAATCTCGCCCGCGTGAAGAATTAGGTCTCATTCGTCCTCGTTCGATTTGTCGTAACATCTCAATTCGAACGGAATTTGACCACGACGAATCGAAGGAGACGAATGAAAGTCGCGTCGAGTTGATCGGGATTCTGGTAAACCGACCCGCGCAATGGCTGTTATTCTGAACAAAGAACCGCACACGGCGTCGCCATCACAGCTTGACTCTTGGGGGCAGCCCCGGTGAAATCGTGTCCGCGGACGCTTTGCACTCCGCGAATTTCAAGCCGCCGAGGGCGGTACGACGATCAACTGGTCATTCACGCGGTCGGCTGGGAAACTTGCCGCGTGAGAGACCAGTCGTAGTTTGAATCACAGAGAACCTTGCCGAGAGGCTGGGGTCGTGTCTGCGGATGCGATTCTCTCGCAGGTTGAATATTCGGGTCAGGCTGAAGGGACAGGCTATGGCTGGCGTGTCGCAGGGTACGCGTGTCGTCATTTCTGGGTTGGGGGTGGTGTCGCCGATCGGGATCGGCCCAGACGCTTTTTGGGCCAGCCTGCGCGCCTCGCAATCGGGAGTGTCATTTCACTCGGCCTTTCCGGATGCAGATATTCCTTCGCGGTTTTCGGCTGAGGTGCGGGACTTCATTCCCGAAGAACATGTCTCTTGCAAGCGACTGCTCAAGGCGATGTCGCGAGACATTCAACTGGGAGTTTCAGCCGCGTCTCAGGCAATGGCCGATGCCGGCTTGCAAGCGGGGTCAGTCGAACCTGAACGGCTGGGAGTTGTCTTTGGGGCCGGGCGGATGACGAGCACTCCGCAGGAACTGGCCGACGCGGCCGAACACTGTCGCGGAGCGGACGGGCAATTCCTCTACGAACGTTTTGACGCGGAGGCCATGAGTCAGATCGCTCCGTTGTGGCTGTTGCGGCAGCTTCCGAATATGTCCGCTTGCCATGTGTCGATCGAGTTCGACGCACAAGGTCCGAACAACACGATCACCGCGCGGGACTCGTCCACGTTGCTGGCTCTGGCCGAAGCGGTCTCGTGCATCGAGCGCGGTGCCGCCGACGCCATGATCGTCGGCGCATGCAGCTCGCACACGCAGCCGGTCGATGTCGCCAAGTTTCACCTGTTCGAGGGCCTGTCTCACCACGACGGTGATCCCGCGAAAGCCTGCCGCCCGTTCGACCTGACGCGCGATGGCACAATTGTCGGAGAGGGTGCCGGAGCATTCGTCATCGAACGCCTGGAACATGCTCAGCGGCGTGGGGCACGGATTTATTCCGAGATTCTTGCGGTAACCTCCGCCTGCGACGGTCGCGATGACGGCGAAGCGGCTGCTGGCCGAGGTCTCGTCCGGGCGATTCAAGCCGCGCTCCGTCGAGCCGGTGTCGAGCCGGGCGATCTCGGCCACATCAACGCGCACGGCAAGAGCACTCAGCCGGAAGATGTCATTGAAGCGCGAGCGTATCACGCGGCTCTGGGCACCGCCGCCGAGTCGATCCCGGTCACAGCCTTGAAGAGTTATTTCGGCCAATTCGATTGCGGCTCCGGAGCGGTCGAACTGGCCGGCAGCCTGTTGGCACTGCGGAATCAAGAACTTCCCGCGACATTGAACTATCGTATGCCCGATCCGCGTTGCCGACTCTCAGTCGTACGCGACGAGCCACTACGTCTGCGAAATCCGCTAGCGCTGAAAGTCAGCCGCACAGCAATGGGACAAAGCACCGCAGTCGTCTTCCGCGCCGCGTCGTAGTCGACGCATCTGCGTAGCCGCGTCGCTCCGAGCTTGTGAACGAATCAGAAAAAGTACGTAATTTGGTTCGCATCGGAAGCGGCTGATGTTTGGATTTTATTTTTTCGTTTTTTCGCGAGC
>JAYVSP010000685.1:0-13170 GCA_043775215.1 Planctomyces sp.
GAAGGAGCGAGTCCCGGAAGCGCTCAAACTTCTGGAGCAAGCATCACGCTCGAACAAGCTCGACCGTCAGACCGGGCAGTACGTTGCCATCATGCGCGATTTGGGCATCCTGTACCTGATCACCGGCCAGATCGACAAAGCGGCCGACGCCTTCGAGGTCATTCTCGATGCCCGCATTGACCCGGAAAAGTATCACCTCGACTTCCAAATGAAGTCCGAATTGGAAAAGCACCAGCGGACGACTTACGAAGCGATCGGCCAAGTCTTCCTGGAAGCCAAACGTCCCGACCGAGCAATCGTCGCACTCGAACGTGCTGCCAAGGCCAAGAAAACCAAGCCCGGCAACATTGCCTTCAACTTGGCTCAGGCCTACCTCATGACCGAGAAGGCCGACAAAGCGCTGGAGCATTTGCAAACATACTTCAACGCGCAACTGCAATCGAAGGGCAAGGCCGCTTATCAACTTTTGGCCGACATTCTGAAAGCCCAAGGTAAGTCTGAAGACTTGATTGCGCGCCTCGAACAATTGGCCGAACGGGATCAGCACAACCTCACACTGCAATTCTTTCTGGCTCATCAGTACGTCGAGGCCAAGCGGCTGGACGACGCCGAGAAGCTCTACAAGAAGACGCTGGAACGCGAGAAGTCGATCGAAGGCTACGTCGGCCTGGCGGGGCTCTACCGCCAGCAGAATCGCCCGGCCGAGTTGCTGCAAGCGCTCTCACTCGCGCTGGCTCGCGAGTCGGAATTGGAGAAGTCGGCGGAAGACATCGAGCGCGAACTGCAAGCGATCGCCGCGGATGAAAAGCTCGTCACCGGCCTGTTGGAAGTCGGACAGAAACAGACCGAAGGAGATTCGCCGAAGCTCGATTTCGGCAGCAGTCTGTTGCTCGGCAAGATCGCCGCGCAGAGCAAGCAACCGGACTCCGCCGAAAAGTTCTACCGCCACGCCTTGAAGCTGCGCCGCGACAAAGCAGGCGGCATCTATGAGGAACTCGGCAAGCTGTTACTCGACGTCCGCAAATACGTCGAAGCGGCGAAAGTTTTCCAAGAGGCGGTCAACGATGCGTCTCTCAGTGGTCAGAAGCCAAACTTTCTCTTCCTGCTGTCGCAGGCCGAGGAAATGTCAGGCAATACCGACGGCGCTCTGGCCGCCGTCGCTGAAGCGAGAAAGACAATCCCCGATCATCCACTACTGGCATTCCAAGAAGCGTGGATTCACTACCATGCCCACAACTGGGACACGGCGATTCCGCTGCTCGAAAAGTTCATCGAAAAAAATGGGCAACACCGACTCGCGCGGCAGTGCCAATTCAGCCTCTCCAACATTCATGTGCAAAAAGGTGAGATCCGTAAGGGCGAAGAGATTCTGGAAAAAGTGCTGGCCGAAACGCCCGACGATCCTTCGGTTAATAACGACCTCGGATACCTCTACGCCGATCAGGGCAAGAATCTGGAACAGGCGCGCAGCATGATCGAGAAGGCCATCAAGGCCGAACCCGACAACGCGGCCTATCAAGACAGCATGGGCTGGGTGTTGTTCAAGCTCGGCAAACACCAAGAGGCGGTGTCGTTCTTAGAGAAGGCAACATCGTCACCGCGTGGCGGCGATGCGACGATCTGGGATCACCTCGGCGATGTCCAAGAGAAGCTCGGCCTGAAAAACAAAGCGGTCGAGAATTGGCAGCGCGCGCTCAAGGACGCGAAGGAAGACAAAACCCCTGACCCGAAATTGATCGAGAAGTTGCAAGAGAAGCTGAAAAAAGCGATGTGAAGCGGCTACTTAAATTTGGCAAATCTCAAATCTCAAATTTGAAATCGAACACATGGCAGGACATTCCCATTCGGCGAACATCGCCATCCGGAAGGGTGCGGTCGACAAAAAGCGGGGCAAATTGTTCGGCAAGCTCAGCCGCGCGATCATCGTGGCCGCACGCCACGGCGGCGGCGATCCGACCGGCAATCTAGCGCTGCGGTATGCGCTCGACAAAGCGCGCAAGAACAGCATGCCCAAGGAAAACATCGACCGCGCCGTCAAGAAAGGCATGGGTGAAACATCGGACGAGCAGTTCGATGACATGGTCTACGAAGGCTATGCCCCCGGCGGCGTCGCGGTGCTGTGCGACATCCTCACCGATAACCGCAACCGCACGGCGGGCGAAGTCCGCAAGATCTTCGAGGTCCACGGCGGCAATCTCGGCAGCACGGGTTGCGTTTCGTACATGTTCGCTCGTAAAGGAGTTTTCATCGTCCCGACACAACACGTCGATGAAGACAAGCTGTTCGAGATCGCCCTCGAAGCCGGAGCAGACGATGTCCAACGAACTGGCGACAACTTTGAGGTGCTCTGCGATCCGTCAGTCTTTCAGCAAGTCAATGACGCGCTGGAAGTCGCGAAGATCCCGACCGACGTCGCCGAGATCCAAAAAGTCCCGAACAACATGGTCGACGTCGACGTCGAAACCGGCCGTCGAGTTCTCGCCTTCATCGAAGCCCTCGAAGACCAAGACGACATTCAAATCGTGACCACCAACGTCACCCTGCCGGATGAATTGATCGCCGAGATGTCGCAGTAGCAAGAATGCATTACCCCACCGACCCTGTGTCGGTGGTGAAATGCTTGTGGCTATCCAAGTCACCAAACCCATATCGTCCCATAGTTCGGCAAGAGCTAAACTTCGGCCCGATTCCAATTTCAGTTTCAGTAACAAAGGGACGCCATGAAAACCTTCGAGACGACGGCTCGTGCTGAGGGTCGTGATCGGCTAATTCTCGACACGCCACTCTCCGAGCTGCCCAGCGGTCGTGTCCGAGTCATCGTTCAGACCGATGATGACGAACCGGAAAAGCTGCTTCCCACGGTGGATTTCATACAGGCACTCGGTTCCGCATACCGCGACTTTCCCGACATGCCGCGCCGAACGACAGCCGAGTGGATGAAACAACTCCGCGAAGGTGACGAGCTGTGACGTCTTCGATGTCAAGGATTGGTCACTCGCAACACGACCGACTTTCGTGCAATCTGGCCGACGCTGACGCTGATTGAACCATGAGGAGTAAGAAGGCATGGCTCGACAGAAGGTCATCGACCGACAACAAACATCCGCGCCGGCCGCAGCCGAGCGTCCTGCGTCCGCGATCGAATTTCGTCCCGACGACGAACGACACGACGAGGAACTCCGGCCTCAGAAGCTGGAAGATATCGTCGGCCAGCGCAAGGTCGTCGAGCGGCTGCGCATTATGCTGGACGCCGCGAAAAAGCGGGGCGAGCCGCTCGGACATGTGCTCTTCGACGGTCCGCCCGGTTTGGGGAAGACGACGTTCGCCACCGTGATCCCGAAAGAACTCGGCACCGACTTTCAGATCGCGTCCGCGCCGTCGCTGACCGCTCCGAAGGATGTGCTGTCGTATCTGACGAACGCCGGTCACGGCTCAGTGTTGTTCATCGACGAGATTCATCGGCTGCCACCTGCCGTCGAGGAATTCCTTTATCCGGCGATGGAAGACTTTCGCGTCGACATCGCGCTGGGCGAAGGGATCAACGCCCGCACGATCAACATGCCGCTCAAGCGGTTCACAATGATCGGCGCAACGACGCGTAGCGGCATGTTGACGGCTCCACTCCGTGACCGCTTCGTCAATCGCCTGCACGTCGACTTCTATGATGAGCCAGACCTCGCCGAGATCGTCACTCGCAACTCGCGCAAATTGCGGACAGAGATTGAACCACTCGCTTCGGCCGAAATTGCTCGACGCAGTCGAGGCACGCCTCGCAAAGCAAACAACTTGCTCTTCTGGTGCCGAGATTTCGCCGACAGCCGCGCTGCTGGTCGCATCACGGCCGACGTCGCCAAGCTGGCACTGGAGATGATCGAAGTTGATCACGTTGGTCTTGATGAACTCGACCGCCGCTATCTGATGACCTTGATCAATGTCTTCTGCGGCGGACCGGCGGGTGTCCAAGCCATCGGTCACAGCATGAACTGCCCGGCCGATACGCTCGAAGATGAAATCGAACCGTTCCTGCTGCGCGCCGGCTTTTTGCAGCGCACGCCGCGCGGCCGTGTCGTCACGGCCGCTGCGCTGAACCATCTGGGCATTGCCGCCGCGCCGGAGTCGCCCGCGCAAGGGATGTTGTTCTGAGCCAACTAATTGGAACGTCTGCCAAGTATGTAGCTCAGTCGCTCCGCGACTGAGATTCCCGACACGCGATCAACCACGGCAAATCGCAACACCGAGAATCAACCAACATTCGCAATGTGAGTCGCGGAGCGACTCGCCTACATGGCCAACCTACAATTCGCCAAAGGAGACTCCATCATGGCTGCAACGATTCAGACCGCCGTGCAACTCTGCACGAAGAAGTGCGTCCCGTGCGAAGGAGGTGTCCCCAAGCTCACCTCCGCTGAGGCGGCATCACAAATCCAGCAACTTTCTGGGTGGATGCTGACTTCAAACGACGAGCGCATCCGCAAGACCTGGGTCATGAAGAACTTCATGGCTGCGATGAATTTCTTCAACCACGTCGCCTGCGTCGCCGAGAGTGAAGGGCATCACCCAGACCTGCACCTGGAGAGCTACCGCAACGTGACCATCGAAATCTACACGCATGCCATCGGCGGCTTGTCGGAGAACGATTTCATCTTGGCGGCAAAGATCGACTCGCTGCCCGTCTCGTTGAAGACGGCCTAACTGTGTCATTCTTCCCCGATGCCAGAATACACTATGCACCCCATGCTTCTCCGTCCGTTGACCATTTTGGAAGGTTGATCGCCTTGACCGCCGCGACTGACTCGACCGCTGCGCCACTGCCGCTGCTGGAATTGAACGGGACTTCCGTCACCGACACGTTTGCCGAAGCGTTTCCGATTGTTGGCACGCGACTGATTATCACCGCCATCTCCGAACGCTGGGCAGTCACAGCGGCGACCGAGTTGTGTGGGTTCGCGACCAGCGTCATCGCCTGCGACTGCGAAGCGGCGATCGAACGGAGCGTTTCGGCGGATGACACGCCCGACGGGCGACCGGGCGTCAGCGTGTTGCTGTTTGCGTTCAGCCGCGACAGTTTGCAAAAGGCGGTCAGCGAGCGAGTCGGGCAATGTGTGCTGACTTGTCCGACGACCGCGTGCTACGACGGATTGCCGGGAACTCCACGCGACAAACAGATTATCGTCGGTGGCCAATTGCGATTCTTTGGCGACGGATTTCAGGCATCGAAGAAACTCGGTCCGCGACGTTACTGGCGCATCCCAGTCATGGACGGCGAGTTCATCTGTGAAGACCGCATCGGCACGATCAAGGGTGTCGCGGGCGGCAATCTGCTGCTGTGTGCCGCCGATCAAGCTCAAGCGTTGCTCGCGGCCGACACGGCGGCCAATGCAATTCGCGAAATGCCCGACGTTGCGTTGCCCTTTCCCGGTGGGATCGTTCGATCCGGCAGCAAAATCGGCTCGCGGTACAAGAAGCTGAAGGCCAGTACCAACGACGCTTATTGTCCTTCTCTGATTGCCAGTACACGCAGCGAACTTCCCTCCGGCACGGGCGCTGTTTATGAACTGGTCATCGACGGACTCTCGGCCGACGCCGTGCGGAACGCGATGCGAGCGGGATTGCACGCCGCCTCGAAGTGCTCCGGGCTGACGCTAATTACCGCCGGCAATTATGGTGGCAAGCTCGGTCCGCATCATTTTCATTTGCGTGAGTTGCTGTGAAATTCCCCCACTAACCCTACGTCGGTGGTGAAATGCCTTGTGGCTATGATACTTCAACAATCAACAATCCTTGTTCATCGATCGTTAATCGCCTTGCCGTTAAATGCTTTGAATAGCGATTGACGAACCAGGATTGTTGATTGTTGAAGCTGAGGACAACTTAGCTCAGTCCGTAGCCATAAGGCATTTTGACCACCGACGCGGGGTCGGTGGGGGAAGAGAGATTGTGATGCCGCTGAATGATCCTGCTGTCGAAGCTCGCTCACAGCGTCGTTTCGCAATGTTACTGATCATTGTCACGGCGTCGGCGATGTCGTTCGCGCAGGTGCTCACGTCGCATCCATTGCAGAGCGCGAACGATCGGTCTCGGTGGGCGACAGTCTGGTCGCTGGTTGAACGCGGGACGTTTCAAATCGACGAGATTGATGCTCGGCCCGGCTGGAGCACGATCGACAAAGTACGGCACAACGGGCATTTTTATTCGTCGAAGCCGCCGTGGCAGAGTCTGCTGGCCGCCGGTGTTTACTGGGTGGTGAAGCAGGTCACCGGCTGGAATCTCGACAGCCACACCGCCGAGGTTTCGCGACTGATCCTGCTGATTGTGAATTGGCTGCCGCAAATTCTCTCGCTCGTCGTTACGGCGATGCTGGTCGAACGGCAGGCTCAGCGAGACTTCGGTAAATTGTTCGTGTTGTGTGCCGCGAGCTGGGGAACGTTGCTGGGACCATTTTCTTCATCGCTCAACAATCATTTTCCAGCGGCCGTCAGTCTGTTGTGTGCGCTGTTCGCGGTGCTGCGAATACTGAGCGATGGCGAGAATAGAAAGCGGTATTTCGCGCTCGCCGGTTTCTTTTCCGCGCTGACGTTCAGCTTTGAGTTGCCCGCCGCGTTGCTGGTCATCGTGTTCGGAGCGTTGCTGCTGAAGGCCGATGCGCGGCGCGCGCTGACGGTATTCTTGCCGGCGGCGTTGATCCCGATTGTGGCGTTCGTGGCCTCAAACTGGTTGGTGACGGGCGGTCCGACTGGGTTTTACTCCAGCTACGGTGGAGACAAGTACGTCTATGAACATGAAGGTTTTCCGAGCTATTGGTCGAATCCGCAAGGGCTCGACCGCAATCTCGATTCGCCGCTGATGTACTTCGTGCATTGCACCATCGGACACCACGGGCTGTTGTCGCTGACGCCGGTCTACTTGCTGACGCTGATCGGCTGGGTGCGTTGGCGTCGGTGGCCGGAATGCCGGCACCGCACAATGCTCATCGTCGGCGCGGGGCTGACGGCGGTGGTCCTCGGCTTCTATCTGACGCGAGTGCAGAACTACAACTACGGAGGCAACAGCATCGCGTTGCGTTGGATGTTGTGGCTCACGCCGCTGTGGTTGCTGGCGATGATCCCGGTCTTCGATGCTTGGGGGTCGCGTCGCGGATTTCAATGGTTCGCGACCGGTCTATTGGGCGTGTCGGTGGTATCGGCAAGTTTGCCGGCCGGCAATGCCTGGCAACATCCGTGGCTGTTCACGCTGATGGAGCGCTGGGGCTGGATCGACTACGGCACGCCGACTCCCGCGTTTGAGCACGGCCATGCGCAGTGGTCTTGGTTTCCCAAACTCGCCGATTCCAGGCCGGAAGTGAGTTTTGTGCGATTCGCCGGCACGGGGTCGGGACTACTGAGCATCGAAAATCCAGGCGCTGCAGGCGGCGAATATCAGTTGACGCTTCGATCAGGGATCCATTTGGCAAACGAGTCTGTCCGGCCAATCGAATTTGAGTGGAGTCATGGGCAGTCGCCGGCGCGCGAGAATTCAACAATGGTGTTCGTGGATGTCGCTCGCTTCAATGTCGGAAAGAAATCGTCGGAGTTTCTGCGCTCGGGCAGCGGCACACTACCTCGCGAAGAATTGATCGCGACTCAACGGCTAGTAACGGGTTTGCCTCAAGCGGTCGAGTTTCGTTCGGGGCACATCCGATATCTCAAGACACCCCTGCGGCCAGACAAAGCGTTTCGCTGTCAACGAGCCGCCGCGCAAACATTGTTCCAACCCAAGCATGCCGATCATCCATTGCGGTATCGCTCCGACGTGTGGTTGTGTGACGAGATTCCGTTTGGTGTGGCACAGATCGAATTCTCGGTCAGCGATCCACTTTCAGGGCAGACGTTATCGTTCCAACGCCTGACCGCGATCGAGGCCACTGGATTCTCAATGCTCAAATAGGTACGCGGCTAATGAGTTGGGACGCTGTCCCGACCAATTCGAGTGATTCGGGACAGAGTCCCAGCTTACTTTGCGAGCGACTGCGTCGAGCAACGATGCGATTTTCTCGGGAAAATTCACGATTCGGCGGGTCCACAGTGGTTGATTTCACGGATAGGCACCGTTAATTTCCGGCCCAGTTCGTGACATTCCTCGCGAATTCCTGAGTCAATCACGTCGGGCACAAACAACTTCAAGCGTTCCGTGACCCGGTTTTCTGTTCGTCCCATTGTCCGTTCGAGAAAGGGAGTCACATGGCGGAGAAAGCTGCGAAGGCAATTTCCAAGTCCGAAATCCTCAACAAGCTGGCCGAAGATACTGGTCTGGCGCGCAAGCAGGTTTCCAGCGTGTTCGACGCGCTGACAATTCTGATCGGTGCACAGATCGGCAAGAAGGGGCCGGGAGTGTTCGCAATTCCGGGCCTGCTCAAGATCGTCAAAATCAACAAGCCAGCCACCAAAGCTCAGAAGGGCGTACCCAACCCCTTCAAGCCGGGTGAGTTGATGGACCGTCCGGCCAAGCCGGCGAAGAACGTCGTCAAGGTCCGCCCGATGAAGGCACTCAAGGACATGGTCTAAGCGAATTCAGTGGCGACTCGAAGTGTGAGTACCAGAAGCCCGGCCTCTTTCGAGACGCCGGGCTTTTTTCGTGTGTTTGTGCCGAGATCTTGCGATCTTCTTAGAGGATCGCGTGAAAGGCATTGTATGAAAGCTTGTCTGTTTGCGGGCGTAATCGCGGTCTCGTTTTTCAACCCGACGATTCTCCATCAGGCTTACGCTCAAACCCAGCCGCCTGTTCGGTCGGAGTTTACGACGCTGGTCGCTCACTGGGCCGAGTATGCCGATCCGGAATACCTGCCGTTTCTGGAGGCGGCTCAGCCGGACATTGCTCAAGTCGGGTTTTACGGAGCACACTTTTGGAGCCTGTCGCACACGCCGCATGGCAAGGGTTATCCGGCTCACTTTCCAATCGTGGGCTTGGCCGAAAATCGTGAGTGGCTGATAAATCTGAACCGCGAGATTCACCAGCGTGGGATCAAAGTGGTCGGGCACATGAACGTGAAGTTCTTGGTCGGCGACCCGGACAGTCCGAAGACCGACAAGGAACCAGGCGGGCCGCGCGGTTTCTTTAAGTTCTATCGAGACCTATGGAATGAAGACTGGCTGGGGCCGAAGCCAGTCGCCGATCCGCTCGACCTGTTGGAACGCGGAGCCGACGGCCTTCCGATTACGAACAACAATTACAGCATTGGCGGCATGAAAGAGTATTGGGGTTGCTTGAACAATCCGCACTGGCAAGCCGTGTTGAAGGCTTGGACGAAGCATGGCATTCAACTCGGCTGCGACGGTTTCATCGCAAACTATTTCTATCGGCATGATTGCCTGTGCCCGCACTGCGTGGCCGCGTTCAAGCAGCATCTGGCCGATCGTTTTTCCGCCGAGGAGTTGAAGCTCAAATTTCAAGTTTCCGATTTGGCATCGCACCGTTTTGGCGAGATCGTGAGTTGGCACAAGCCGGAAGAATCGACACCGCTGCGGCGCGAGATGCTGCGGTTTTCGCAGATCGCCAACAAGCGGGCGTTCGACGAAGTCTTCGTGAAATACGGACGTTCGCTGAAGCCCGACTTGCTCGTCGCGCAGTGGAATCATCTGGGCGACTTCAACCAACTCAACGGTGACGAGCGCTGCCTGTTGCCAGCCGAGTATTGGGGACGTGGCGAAGACTATCTCTGGTACAGCACGGGCGGAGCCGCACACTTCACCGATCTGGCAGAAGGCTTTCTCGGCGAAGGGACATTGCAAGCCCGATACATTCGCGGTGCATTCGATGACAAGCCATTCACGCTCGGCAAGTATGAGAGCACTCGCGTCCGCGTCACGATTGCGGAACTCGCCGCGAACGGCGGCGCACCGATGGGTTTTTACACCCGCTTCAAAGATCCGGAGGCTCGCGACGAGATCGTGCGTTACTACCAATTCCTCAAGAAACACAACGACCTGTTTCGAGCGAATCGGCCGGTGTCGGAGGTGCTGCTCCTATTTCCTCGCCGCAAAGTTCACGACGGTGATCTGGTGCCGCTGGCCCGCTTTCGCCAATTCGGCAAACAATTGCTGGACGAGCACGTCCTGTTCGACATTCGGCCGGATGATATCGTGACGCCGGAGGTCGCGTCGCGGTATCGGCAGGTCATCTCGCCAATGGACAGTGAGTCGCTGCCGCCTCGCGCCAACGGACTCAGTCGCTTCGAGGCACCGCAGACTGTGCGCGTCTCTCTGTCGCGGCCGGCGGTCCACGATGAGTTGACGCTGCACTTCGTCAACTACAATCGTGAAGAGCCAAAAGAAAAGCGAAGCGGCGGATCGGGAATCAAAGACGAGCGACCGATCGCGACGGAAAACATCCGTATTGATCTTCGCCTACCCGAGACAAAAAACGTGACGCGCGTTGAAGTGCTCACGCCAGAGCAGGTTGAATCAAGCACGCTGGCGTTTGAAGTGACCGACGGGCGACTGCGATTCGTCGTGCCGAGCTTTCTGGTATACGGCGTGATTCGGATACGCTGACAGCGTCAGGTATGGAGCGTTCCGGCTCGACCTTTGGGAGATTCAGCGGTTGTCCGCTTCACCGCTCGATGACGTCGCGGATCAGTTCGCCATCAGGTTCCGGCAACATCGAAGTATCAGACGATGCGACGAACAAAAGAGATCCCGCGGCCGTGAATGATGGAGTGGATCGTGCTGTCATTGCTCAATCCAGCGAGTAGGTGACGAACGGATTCTCGCAGGGATTGCCGCAAGCGACATGCAGCCGGCGCTGCTGAGGTTCAGCGATCAGCGCGGCGACGGTCTTGCCGGTGTTCGGCAGCATGGTCTCGCTGGGCTGCGCGTGCGGATGACGGCAAATGCTGACGGGATATCCGTCGTGATCGCTGAGAAATCCATGAACATCTTCCAACTCGATCTCGCCGAATTGCCTGTGAATCAGGTCCTGCATCCGATCGAGCCTCGGAAACGAATCGGACAAGCTCTGTTGAAAGTTTGCCGCGCAGGCGTGCTCGGCGCAGAGGTAGTGGTTTGAATGAATCAGAAATCCTGCGCCGCGGTCTTCGATGACGAACGGCCCGTCGCTGGTGAGTTCGACGTCGAGGATCGCCCCGTCGCCGTCGGCCAGCATGTAGTTGCCGTTCGAGCACACGGGTAACTCGCGCATCAGCCGCAGCACATCCGCGACCGAGCGCTGTTCGAGAATCAATCGCTTCAGCGGGTAATGCGACAGCGCGAACTTCCAATTTGGCCCGCCACCCAGCGCGTTCGCAAACTGCGAGACGCCGTGCTCGTTGATCCCGTGGTAGCCGAGCATCCCGCCGAACGTCCATATCAGCAAATGCGGCTTGTTGGTCGGATGTAACTTGAGCACATAGCCGAACTGTTCCAACTCGGCCGGATTGTCACTGGTCTGTCCGACGAAGGTCGTTTTCGCAGCAGTGCCGTGCGAGCCGATTGCGAATGTCGTGCAAGCACTGTCGCTGACCTGAGCCAACTCGCCACGCAACTGCGCCACGATCGCGTCGGCCAACGTCAGCTTCGCGCCCTCGGCCAATCCTTTGGCTTCTGCCAGCAGATCAGGACAGTACGTCTCGAACAAGGGCAGGAAGCGGAGTGCTCGTTGCCGCAGTTGATCGCGAGTCAATCGCAGCGAACCTGCTAAGAATTCCAAATAGCCGACAATTCGCTCGGCCGCTTGTTCGCCGTGCTGTCGGCCAAGTTCTCGGGGAAGTCCAGTGGCTTCAAAGAGTGGGTACACTGTTGACATGCGATTTCCTCTGTCGGCATTTCGAGTGCGGCGATGCATTGCCGCACTCCAAATTGGAATTCAGTCTCTATAGTCTGACGGTTTTCGCCGCGTGCTCACAGGAGATTGCGATGCTGAGTTTGTGCGATCGTTGGGTTCGAGTGCTGGCCATTGTGGTAGCGCTGTCGGTAGCCTGGGGGCCGTTGCCCGCGTGGGCGTGGAATGATACCGGGCATTTTCTGGTCGCGCGGATTGCATTCTTGCAGTTACTGCCGGCGCAACGTGAGGCGATCTTTCGCAAGCTCCAGAAACATCCGCATTACGAGACCTTGCTGGTATATCGTCGGCCCGCTGAGGTCACGGAAATGGAGTGGGCGTTTCTGCGGGCGGCAACGTGGTCGGACTACATCCGGCCTCCCAAGAATTTTTCCGGTGAAGTGTCCGAGCACCCGAAATACAAATTCCATCGAGGCCCGTGGCACTACGTCAATTTCCCCTATCGCGCCGGCCAGATGGAAAGTGCTCTGCCACGCGAACCGCTCGCGCATGAAACCAACATCCTCGCGCAACTCGACCTGACAATGCGCGTGCTGCGAGGCCAAGAGACTCACGATCCCGGAGCGGTCGCCGACCTCGACGCGGATGCGAATCAAGCCGTGCGGCTGTGTTGGTTGTTTCATCTGGTCGGCGATCTGCATCAGCCGTTGCACGCCGCCGCGCTGGTGGATGCCAAACTGTTTCACGATGGAGAGCATGGCGATCAGGGAGGTAATTTGTTGGCGATTCGCCCGGATGCATCCTCCGCACCGCTACGATTGCACGCCTATTGGGACGGACTTCTAGGACGGGACTCGCGGTTCGAGTCGATTCGCGATCTGGCCGACCAACTGACTCGCGATCCCGCGCTGGCTCCCGCGAAGCTGCCGGAGCTGACCACTCACCGCCACTTTCGCGACTGGGCCGCCGAAAGTTATGCGCTGGCAAAGACGCAGGCTTACCTCGACGGCCGATTGCCGCGCATTCGTTGGGCGGATTTTGATTCAGGCACAATTGAAGCGGAAAAGGTTCCGAGTTATTCCGCCGCCGATGCGGCGAAGGCCCATCAACTCGCCCGCCGCCGAGTCGTCATCGCGGGACATCGGTTGGCTGACCAACTGAAACTTGTGGTCGGAAACTGACCCACGCACCGTTATTGGTGCCTGCTTCGAGTCCGCGAGCGACTGAATTGTTTGCAGATCGAAGGCCGATCGGGAAATTCTTCGCTCCCGCGGAGTAGTTCTCAAACAAGCAAACTCGTGGGGCAGGTTTGTAACCTGCCGCGGTTTTCAACATTTCGTGTTTCACTCGAAATCAGAGTCCGTGTTTGACGGGCAGGTTAAAAACCTGCCCCACGACTGCGACCTCGCTTGTTTGAAG